>JBBRIV010000252.1:0-4574 GCA_038220425.1 Candidatus Limnocylindrales bacterium | reverse complement strand
GCTTCCTGGCGCCCGATGGCGTCGAGGCCCAGGCGGTCCTGGCCGAGCTGCGCCGGCGAGACGACCTGGATCGCAACCGACCGGTTGCCCCGCTCCGACCGGCCGCCGAGGCCGTCCATATCGTGACCGATGGCAATACCTTCGAGCAGACCGTCGCTCACGTCGTGGCGGCGATCCACCAGGCTGGAGATGTGCCCGGATGAGCGAAGTCGATCCGAAGTCTCTGCGCAGCGACGAAAACTGGTTCATTCGGACGACCGCGTTCGTCGCCAGGACGATCACCCGCAGCTTGACCCGGGTGCGGGTGAGTGGGGCGCTCGACCAGATCCCGCGCAGCGGCCCGTTGATCATCGTCTCGAACCACGCTTCGAACGCCGACGGCGTCCTGATCGGGGCGTGGCTGACCCGTCGCCTGGGCCGCCGGATTCATTGGCTGGGCAAGCGCGAGATGACCGAGTGGCCCGTCGTGGGTCCGTTCGTGCTGGCCGGCTCGGTCCATCCGGTTGACCGGGGCAATGTGGAGATCGATGTCTTTCGACTGCTCCTGCGGATCCTGGACGCGGACAACGTGATCGTGGTCTTCCCGGAAGGCACCCGCAGCCCCGACGGGGCGATGCAGGCGGCCAAGGATGGGGTGGCGATGCTGGCCCTCAAGTCGGGCGCGCCGATCCTGCCCGTGGGCGTCGTGGACACCGACCGCTTCTGGCCCAAGGGCAAGCTCCCGAGGATCGGTGGGCGGGTGGAGGTGCGCGTCGGCGAGCCGTTCCTGCTGGCCGATATCCTGCCCGCTGGGCTCGACCGGCGGGCTGCCAAGGGCGCCGCGACCGAGCTCATCCTGGAGCGCATCGCGGCCCTCCTGCCCGCCCGCCAGAAGGGCGTTTACGGCCGGCCCTGAGCTGGGTGCGATAATCGAACGGACATGGGTACCGTTCGTGAAGTTCGCATCGCCAAACGCACGGGCTTTTGCTATGGCGTTCGGGAGGCGATCGACAAGGCCAAGGAGTCGGCATCGACCGGCCGGGTGACTCACACCCTGGGCCAGGTGGTCCATAACGAGGGCGTGATCGCCGAGCTCCAGCGCGTCGGCGTTCAGACCGTTGAGTCGCTCGACGATGTCGACCGCGGTGCCGCGATCGTCATCCGGGCGCACGGCGTCCGGCCTGACGTGATGGCCCGGGCCGAAGAGCGCGGCCTGGACGTGATCGATGGCACCTGCACCTGGGTGATCCAGGAGCAGAAGGAGCTGATGCGCCTCGTCGACGAGGATTACACGATCGTCCTCCTGGGGACGCCTCGCCATCCCGAGGTCGTGGGCCTGCTGGGCTTTGCACCGGATGCGATCGTGGTGGACGACGAGCCCGAGTGGGAGCAGATCCCGCGCAAGAAGCGGATGGCCCTGATCTCGCAGAGCACCCAGCCGCCCTGGAAGTTCGAGAAGCTCGCCGCGTTCATGGTCGGTCGCTCGCACGAGCTCAAGATCGTCAACACGGTCTGCCCGGTGACCATTCGCCGCCAGCAGGACACTCTCGACACCGCCCGCGAAGTCGACCTGATGGTGGTCGTCGGCGGCCGTTCGAGCGCCAACACCAAGGAGCTGACCCGGCTGTGCGAGATCGTCGGGACCAAGGCGCTCCAGGTTGAGTCGGTCGCCGACCTGACCGATCCGGCGGCCTTCGATGGCGCCAAGGTGGTGGGCATCACCGGCGGCACCTCCACCCCGATCGAGGACCTCCAGGCCGTGGCCGAGCAGATCCTGGCGATGGCCGGCACGCCGGCCGCGGCCGCAGATGCGCATGGCCTGGCGATGGCCGCCCTGGCCCTCGCCGCAACGCCGGCCGGCCGGACCACCTCACTGCCGGCGCCCGCCGCCGGCGCAGCCTGAGCGTGGCCAGCGGACTGCCGGTTGTCGCCCTGGTCGGGCGGCCCAACGTTGGCAAGAGCACCCTGTTCAACCGGATCCTGGGCAGCCGCCGGGCGATCGTCGAGGATCGTGCCCGGACTACCCGCGACCGGCTCTACGGCAGCGCCGAATGGAACGGCCGACGGTTCGTGGTCGTGGACACCGGCGGCCTGGAGATCGATCCGAACGACCCGATCGAGGAACGCGTCCAGGAGCAGGCCCGGCTGGCAATCAATGAGGCCGATGTGATCGTCCTGGTGGTCGACGCAGCAGCCGGCCCGACACCGGCCGACCTGGAGGCTGCCACCCTGCTCCGCCGGGCGAAGACGCCGATCCTGGTCGCCGTCAACAAGGCCGACAACGAGAAGCGCGACCTGGAGGCGGCCGAGTTCCACGTCCTGGGCTGGGAGGACATGTTCGCCGTCAGCGCCGCCCACGGCCGGGGGACGGGCGACCTCCTCGACGCGATCATCTGGGCGCTCCCGCCGGAGTCACCCGAGGAGGTGGCCCGCAAGGCCCGCGAGATCGAGGCCCAGGAGTGGGAGCGCGACGTATCGGCCGGGTTCGTCCTGCCCAACATCAGCAAGGGACCGGCCCTCGGCGACGACAGCGATGACGACGAGGAGGATGCGGACCTTGACCCCGCCGCGGCCGATCCCGAGGCGGCCCGCTGGGACGCCGCAATGGCCGCCGACTCGGATCAGCCCGTCGCCATTGCGATCGTGGGTCGCCCGAACGTGGGCAAGTCCAGCCTGGTCAACGCCCTGCTCGGCGAGGAGCGGGTCATCGTCAGCGACATCCCGGGGACCACCCGCGACGCGATCGATACGACCCTGGCCTACGGCCGTAGCGAAGTGGTCCTGATCGACACCGCCGGCATCCGGCGCCGGGGCAAGGTGGCCAACGGACCGGCCGCCGAGCGCTACGCCGCGCTGCGCTCGATGAAGGCGATCTCGCGGGCCGACGTGGCGATCGTGGTGATCGATGCCGAGGACGGCCTGACCGCCCAGGATGCCCACGTCGCCGGCTACGTCGTCGAGGAAGGCAAGGGCCTCGTGATCGCGGTCAACAAGTGGGACCTGCTGACCGAGAAGACCGACAAAACGTTCGATCAGTACGTGATCGCCCTGCGCCGGGAAGCGCCCTTCATCGACCTTGCGCCGGTGATCTCGATCAGCGCCAAGACCGGTCAGCGGGTCGGAAGGGTCCTGGAGGCCGCCGTCGACATCTGGGGCGAGCGGCGCCGCCGGATCGGGACGGGCGAGCTCAACCGGCTGGTCGCCGAGGCCATCCGGCGTCAGTCGCCGTCGCTGGTCAAGGGCCGCCGGCCCAAGATCTTCTACGCCACCCAGGTTGCCGTGGCGCCGCCAACATTCGTGTTCTTCGCCAAGGACGCCGGCAGCGTCCACTTCAGCTACCAGCGCTACCTGGAGAACCAGATCCGCGAGGCCTACGGCTTCGACGGCACGCCGATCCGGATCTTCTTCCGCGAACGGAGCGCGATCGAGCTGCCCCGGCGCGGTGGCAGCCGTCCGCGCAAGTCGTCCGGTGGGCGGCCCTCGGCGGTGAGCGCCCGACGAGGCTCAGGGCCCAGAAGCTAGGCGCGGGCGGCGCCGGGCAGGCGCGGCGGGCGCCGGGGGCGCCGGGGGCGCCGGGGGCGCCGACCTGAGTTTATCGCCACCGGAGATCAGATCGGGCCTGCGGCCGACCTATCGACCTCCCCAGGTGCCCGATTCGGCCGTTTCGATCGCCTCCAGAGATCAATGGCGCTTCGAACGGCCCAGAATGCTCGATCGAGCGAGCGTCTCGGCCCTTTTGATCGCTGCCGGCGATAACTTTCCCCACTTCCTTCCGAATGTCGCCACCGGACAACAAATCGGCGAACCATCGGCCCCATCCCGACGACGGGGCGACCATTCAGCGCGTTTGTCCTCAACCGGCGACCGATTTGACGGTATCGAGGCCTGCCGGCCAGCGCGATCGGGTCGATTCGGTCGATTTGTTATCCCCGGGCGACCACCAGGAGGCCGCCGCCCGACTCGGACAGGCCCGTCGACCCGGGAGGTCAGCCTCGGGTGCTAGACTCCCAACCTGTCGGGGCGTGGCGCAGCCTGGTAGCGCACCTGAATGGGGTTCAGGAGGCCGAGCGTTCGAATCGCTCCGCCCCGACCAACAAATCGTGCTCGGATCGGCCGGCCCGGCCGAAATGTGGAGCTTCGAACTCGGGGGCTGCCCCCTTGGCTGCCCCCTTTCGGCTAGGTGTGTTGGTCAAGTCATTGGGGGAGTCGTGCAGGCTGGGTCGGGTGCGTCGTCGGGGCCATGCCCGCCGCCTGTTGTGATGGACACGCACGAAGGCCCGGCATCCACAGGCAGTTCAGAGCCCCAAATCATGGAGGGCCCGACTGACCGGTGCTACGTGAAGTTTCCGAATAATCCACAGGGGCGGATGGTCTTGTTCAATGACCAGGTCGTCGGTCGGATCGCGGAGATTTTGGGGAGCGCGTGCCCTACTGTGGCCGTTGTATCGGTCGACGAGTCGCTGGCGAGCACCATCCGCTTCAGCAACGGAACCCAAGTCGAGGGCGGCCTGTCACACGGCAGCCGGACTGTGGATCGCGTCGCTCAAGCCGACCTCACGGTCGCCATCGCCGCCAACCCCGCCAATCGCGATCGG
>JBBRIV010000251.1:0-4574 GCA_038220425.1 Candidatus Limnocylindrales bacterium | reverse complement strand
AGCGGCCGCCGGTGCCCGGCCGATGCCGAGCACGAAGCGGACGAAGAGGGCGGCCCCGGTCAGTCCGAAGAGGGCCATGCTGATCCCCAGGATCGGCCAGGCCAGGGCGTTGACGGTCCCGTCGCTGCCGACGGCGCTCAGTGCGCCGGGCACCCAGTCCAGCCCGATCCCCTTGAGGGCATCGACCTGGTCGGCCGATTCCAGGCCGTAGATCTGGGGGACGATATACAGGAACGAGGCGATGACCATCAGCACGCTCACGATCTGGAACGTGCGCCCATCGTCGTCGGCGTCGCCGATCAGCTTGATGACCATGGCCCACAGCAGGACCACGGTGGCCAGCGGTGCGGTCAGCGGCAGGCCCAGCCCGATGTACAGGTTTGGCATCAGGAAGATCACGCTGAGGGCCAGGGTGATCGTCAGCAGGGCGTCGCGCATCAGCACGTAGGACAGCCACCAAACATCTCCGCCGAAGCGCAGGGTGAGCGTCCCGAGGAACCGCAGGATGTACGGTCGGGCGAAATGCATCGTCATCGCAAACGCCCACAGGATCGGCAGGATTGCCGCCAGGGACAGGACGAGCCAGCCTGAGCCGCCGTTGGTCAGGGCGGTGGCCAGGTCATCCGCACTGAGCGGTGATGGCGAGGGGTTCATCGGGACGCCTCCGCGCTGGAACCTGCGCCGGCCTGGCGCAGGTTGTAGATGACGGCCACCAGGGCCAGGATCCCGGTGAGGGCTCCCGAGAGGTAGCACAGGGGCAGGGCCAGGTCATGGTTCTGGGAGCTGACGAAGAAGGCCGCCAGTGAGTTGGCGCCGTCCGAGCCGATCTGGGTGACCTGGACGCCCAGGAGGTAGGGCACGATGTACAGGGTTGCGCCCAATCCCAGCAGGAGCACCTGGACGCGATACCAGCGCAGGTCCGCATCGCCCCTGGTCGTGAGCTTGATGAGCATCACCGAGAACGCGCAGACAGCGGCCAGGCCGCCGGTAATGGGCAGGTCGCGACCGCCTACGACGTCCGGGTAGAAGAAGATGAAGCTGCCCAGGAACACCTGCACCAGCAGGATGTCCCTGAGTGCCACGTACACGATCCACCACAAGTCGGCCCCGAGGCGCAGCGAGAACTTGCCGAGGTTGGCCGCCATGTACGGCCGGGCGAGGTACAGCGCCACGACGAGCAGCCACAGCGCGACGAGCGCTGCGGCGATCGTGCCTTCAATGAATCCTTCGCCGGCGCTGAATAAGCCTGATACCTGATCCGGGGTCATCGATCTCCTCCTGCTGGGGTCATTGCGACCAGGGCTGGCCGGTCGGCCGGGCCGCGCCCGGCCAGCACTTCGACCGTTTGGCAGCCGGCCAGCGCGTCGCAGCGGAAGCAGCGACTCGCTTCGGCGACGGCAACCGCCGTCGGAAAGCCCTCCTGGGTGGCTGCGAACGAGCGCGCCGCGTCCACCGGGTGGACCTGGCTGGCTCGATCTCGGTAGGCCAGGTCGAGGCGAAGGACCCGTTCCGGGGCGGTTGCGTAGCGCACCGTCGCCAGGATCTCGGCTTCGCCGTCTCGACTGCCGGCCAGGTACTCATGGATCGCTCCGGCCGCCCGTCGGCCGGCCGCGACGGCGTCGATGATCGTCTTGGGACCCGACACCACGTCACCGCCGGCGAAGACGCCGCGGTGACCGGTTGCCAGGGTTCGGGGATCAGCCACGATGCCCAGGCTGGCGCCGACCTCGATCCCGGCACCGGCCGGCAGGATCGATGGATCGGGCTCCTCGCCGATTGCGACGAGGATCGTGGTTGCCGGGACCTGGCCGGCGCTGCCGGGGACCGGCTCCCAGACCGGGCGGCCATTCTCGATCGCCCCACTGGGCGCCTGGCTGACAACATTCAGGCCAACGACCGAGCCGTCCTGGCCGAGGACTTCCGCCACGGCTGTGCCGGTCCGGACCACGACGCCCTCGTTGCGGGCGGCATCGACTTCCTCGGGCTGGGCCGGCATCTCGGCCGGTCCGCGTCGATACAGGACCGTGACCGAGCTCGCGCCGCAGCGCCACGCCGAGCGCGCGGCATCCATTGCCGTACTCCCGCCGCCCACCACGACGACCGCGCCGCTCAGGCGAGGCGCCGGTCCCAGGTTCACGTCCTTCAGGAAGCGGGTCGCCGGGACGACGCCCTTGAGCGTGTCCCCGGTGACCCCCAGCGGACGGCTCTTGGGAGCGCCGGTCGCCAGGAAGACCGCCTGGTAGTCCTTCTCGAGGTCGGCCAGGGTGTAGTCGCGACCCATCACGGCGTCGAGCTTCAACTCCACGCCCAGGCCCAGGATCCGGGCGATCTCGGCCTGCAGGGTCTCGCGCGGCAGGCGATAGGCAGGAATGCCGATGGCCATCATTCCGCCCGGGACCGGCATGGCCTCGAAGACGGTGACCGGGTAGCCCAGCCGGGCCAGGTAGTAGGCGGCCGACATGCCTGCCGGACCGCCGCCCACGATGGCCACCCGCTCCGGGCGACGCCTCGTTGGAGGGCTGACCGGCGGTAGCTTGCCGTGCTCCGCAGCGAAGCGCTTGATCCCGCGGATCGCGATCGGCTGATCGAGCTCACCCCGCCGGCAGGACGCCTCGCAGGGAGCCGTGCAGATCCAGCCGCAAACCGATGGGAACGGATTGACCTCGGCGGCGACGGCATAGGCATCGTCGAACCGGCCGGCGGCCACCAGGCCGACGTAGCGGCCGGCATCGGTCCCGGCTGGGCAGGCGAGCTGGCACGGAGCCTTGGCCGCGTCGAGCATGCCGGCCGGCTTGCCGGACGGTCCGGTCCGATGGGCACCGGTTCGCCAGGTCGCGACCTCGTCGAATGGCGACACCTTGGTCGGCTTGAGAGCTTCTCGAGTAATCGATGACAGGGGCGCCCAGCCGTTGGTCGCCACGGGGCGGTGAATCGGGCCCTGCCGGGGTGCCAGCGGCGTCGGACCGCTGACCGTGCTCAAGGTCATCACTGAGACCGGGCACTCCTGGACACAGATCGAGCAGCCAACGCATTCGCCGACCTGGATCGGGCGCTCCATCAGCCACGGGATCGGCCCCTCGCCTGGGCCGGCTTCCACGCCCGGCGATTTCGGCCGGGACATGTCCAGTGCCTCGACCGGACAGACGTCCATGCAGATCCCACAGTTGATGCAGTTTCTTGAATCGATATCGATCCGGTAACCCATGAGCCGCCTCCACTACATTGCGGTTCAGAGTGCCGATCGAGAGGTTCCACGCCACGTGCCGTTCTGGCCCCAACCGAGGGGCCATTTGGCACCCAGTCTACCGCCGGGCGTCAGCCCGGAGGGGCTCAGTTCCGGAGCTCAGTTCCGGGGGCTCAGCTCCGGGGCTCAGCGCCGGGGCTCAGCGCCGGGGACGCGGCTTGCGCTGGGCCGCGGGGCGCCTGGCCGGCAGCGCCAACAGGCCCTCGACTCGGTAGCCCGCGGCGGCAGCGGCGCGGGACAGTGCCCGGAGCCTGGTTGGGCTGACCTTGCCACCCACCTCGGAGATGGCCTGGGCCACGACGTCAAGCCAGAGCAGCCACGCCTCGCCTTCGACGTATTCGACCCCCTCCCAGGTGTTCACTCGCAGGCCAGCCCGGATCCCTCGATCCGCGAACCAGCCGCGAACGGCGGCATCGTCCAGGGCAATCAGGTTCGGCCGGGCAGAGGCAGGGACAGAGGCAAGCGCGACGGCGATCCCGACTGCTCGATCCAGCTGCGCCTCGGCGAAGCCCCCGTCGGCCAGCACGGCCCGGACCACACCCGCCAGGCGCAGTCCGTCGACGTCCAGGCCGGCCAGGACGCCGGCCGTGGCCACGATCCAGGCGGCGGGGGTTGGGGCGCCGGCCACGGCCGTCAGGAGTGCCGCCCGGACGCGCTCGTGATCGGGTTCCAGGACCAGGTCGGCCAGCGCGTCGGTGATATTCGGGACCGCCCCGCCGGCCAGTCGCTCGGCCAGGCGCGACCACGGCGCCTCGGAGGAATCCTGGACATCGCGCAGGTCGACGTAGACCCGACAGGCATAGCCGCCCAGGTCCGCCGCAAATCCGTGCTCGATGATGGTAGTCGTCGAGCGCAGCTCCTCCAGGCCGGACATCGCGTCGCGCAGGATCAGCCAGCGGCCGAGCCCCGCCAGCAGGCCCAGGCCGTCGCCGATCGAGACCTGGACGAGGTGCTTGTCGCCATCGACCCCGCGCTCCGCGTAGGCGGACGATCGACGCGCCCGGCCGTGGACCTGGGCATAGCGGTTGTGGAAGAGGACCAGCGACCGCTCGCCATGCGGTCCCCGGTTCGAATAGACGAAGACGTCCTCGTTGACCTGGTGCGGGCCGGTCTCGAAGTCGTACAGCCGGAACTCGTCCGATCCGGCGAACTCGGCCCGCCGATGGAGGAGCGGGAAGATCGTCCGCTCGTGGTGACCCAGGAGTCCCGTATCCACCGCCTCCTGGAGCCGGGCCCGGCGGAACTCCATGCCGTACTGCTCGCGATAGCCCTCCACCTGGCCGTGGCCGAGCATCGGCAGCCCGGGCAGGGTGGCCAGCCTCGCGGCCAC
>JBBRIV010000250.1:0-4581 GCA_038220425.1 Candidatus Limnocylindrales bacterium | reverse complement strand
TATCCTTCCGGCTCGCCGCGGACCCGTGGTGTAGCGGCCCAACATGCCAGCCTGTCACGCTGGAGATCGCCGGTTCGAATCCGGTCGGGTCCGCCATCTTCGAATATACCGACGCCCCGTCCGCCGCCCGGACGGGGCGTTCTCTTGTCCCGGGCACAAGTGTCAGAATGCGCCCGCAATGACGATTCCGCCGCGACGCAGGGATCACGCTCGGCCGATCCGGTCGGCATCCCGCAAGCGCGGCGTGGGCGGGGGCCGTCGGCGCGGCGGCTGGGGCAGCCCCTCCTTCCTATGGATCGCGGTGGTCACGATCGCCCTGGGCAGCCTGGCCACGATCGCGATCCTGCTCGGCTCGCCGCAGGCGCCGCCAACGGGATTGTTGGGCGCCACGGGCTCACCCGGCTCGTCGGGCGCCGGGGCGTCCGGGGCAAGCGACCAGCCGTCCGGGCTCGACTCGAGCAACCCTGGCCTGAGTCCCGGTCCCTCGGGCACCGGCGACGGCCCGGTCGGGACGGTCCCGGTCGTGCCGGTCGTCGACTTCCGTTCGACCCTCCTGGCGGTTGGGGTCACCGATGTGCGGGCGATCCTGAACGGCCATCACCCGAGCTTCACCAGCCTGGAGCTCGTCGCGACCGAGGCCGATCCGATCCTCAAGGCGATTGGCGTTGATCGACCCGACGTCCCATCGCGGCTGATCCTGGCCCCGAACGTCGCCACCCTGAATGCCGACCTGGCCGTCCACTCGGATCGTCTGGCCTTCCTCCGGGCAGACGCCGTATCACCAGCCGTGCGGGCGCTGGCCTGGGGCAGTCGCGAGCTGTTCGGAGTCGCCCGGATCAAGTCACTCGGTGCCTGGCAGCTCAATGCCACGCTGCCCAGCTCCCTGGGCGGGGCGCCGGGATTCAACCCGGGGGCCGTCTGGACGATGGTCGCCGGCGGCGACATCATGCTCGACCGGGGAGTGGCCAAGGCTGTGACGGTCGAGAAGCGGGGCGTGGACTTCCCGTTCAGCGGCGGCACGGCCCGGATCACCGGCCGCCATTGCTGTTCGTCGCTGGGCTGGCCGACCGTGGTTGCCGTGCGGACGGGCAACACGGGCGCGGTCCGCAGCCTGCTCCAGGCCGCCGACCTGGCCGTGGCCAACTTCGAGAACCCCGCCCCGAACGCCTTCCGCTATCACACCACCGGCACGATCTTCTCGGCCGACCCGCGCCTGATCGCCGGCCTCAAGGACGCCGGGATCGACTATGTGTCGCTGGGCAACAACCACATCGGCGATGCTGGGCCGGTCGGCCTGCTCCAGACGCTGGCCAACCTCGATCGCTACGGCATCCGGCACAGCGGAGCGGGCAAGAACCTGGCCGCCGCCCGGGCCCCTGCGATCCTGACCGTCGACGGGGTCCGCGTGGTAATCCTGTCCTACGACACGATCGCGAAGTACTACGCCGCCGGACCGAGCAAGGCGGGCAGCGCCCAGCTGACGGCGGCCAACGTCAAGGCCGACGTGGCCGCGGCCCGCAAGTCCGGCGCCCAGCTGGTGATCGTCTATCCCCATTGGGGCACCGAATACTCACCCCGCCCGTTCTCGGCCGAGCAGGCGCTGGCCCATGCCGTGATCGACGCCGGGGCCGACATGATCATCGGCAACCACGCCCACTGGGTGGGGGCCATGGAGATCTACAAGGGCCACCCGATCTGGTACGCCCTGGGCAACTTCGTGTTCGACCAGATCTGGTCGGAGCCAACCAGCGAGGGCCTGCTCCTTGAGCTGACCTTCCGGGGCAGTCAGCTGGTCCAGGTCCGGCTCCAGCCGACGGTCATCCTCGACGGTGCTCAGCCCAACCTGCTCAATCCGGCGACGGACGGGCGGATCGTGCTGGGCCAGCTGTACGACGCGTCGGGTCGAATGCTTCCCTGGTGAGCCTCAGCCGAGGCCGGCGAAGAGGTCCGTCTCGGGCAGCTTGGTCGTGACCCGCGACTCGCGCAGGATGTACGACTCGGTGGCCCAGTGCTCGCGCCAGCCCTGAATGCCGAGCAGCATGAACGGCGATTCGAGGCTGATCTGGGTGACATGGCGAAGGATCGCAGCCCACTTCTGGTCGATGAACGGGCTGATATCGATCCGGGTGGTGATCGCCTCGTCGGGCACGGTCGCCTTGTCCATGAATTCGGCATGCTGGGCGAGCTGCTCGGGCGTGGCATCCTCGGGCGGCAGCCAGAAGCTGCGCCGGCCCAGGGCAGCCATCCGCTCGTTCATCGAGTCGCGCTGGGCCCGTGAGATCACCTGCTCGTACAGCTTCCTGGGCGCCCACGGCGCGAGGTCGTCGCTGAGCTGCTCGGGGTAAGCCGCCGGATCACCGGCCCGGGCGAACGCGCCAACGGCAACCAGGTGGGTCCGGATGTGGTCGGGGTGCCCGTAGCCGCCGAAGGCGTTGTAGGTCGTCATCACGTCGGGCTGGAACTTGCGGACGAGCCACACCAGCCGGCCGATCGCGGCATCCAGGTCGGCCTGCCAGTAGTTGCGCGGGTCGCGGTTGCCTGGGTCGCCCATCATCCCCGAGTCGCGGTAGCCCAGGTTCTCCCACTCGGTCACGCCCAGCTCGCCCATCGCCGCCTCGAGCTCGGCGGCGCGCAGCTCGCCCAGTCGGTGATGGTTGGCCGGGGTGTCCATCTCGGGCACGACGATCTCACCCAGCTCGCCCCGGGTTCCGGTCACCAGGACGACCCGTCGGCCGTCGCGGATTGCCCGGGCCATCGAACCTCCGGTCCCGATCGTCTCGTCGTCGGGGTGGGCGTGGACGGTCATCAGGGTCAGGCGATGGTCGGGAACGGTCGGCTCGGTGCTCATGGCGGCATCGTAGTCCAGACGGCCCGCCCGGGCCCTCGACGGAGGTTCACCTCCGGACTACGCTGTCGAGGACCCGCTGGCGACATGAGGTTTACGCGATTGCCCTTCCCGGATCACCGATGACCGGCCGTCCGCCTGGTCCGCTGGCCGGGATCCTCGTCATCGACTGCTCGACCGTGCTGGCCGGGCCGTACTGCACGATGCTCCTGGCCGACCTGGGTGCCGAGGTGATCAAGGTCGAGCCGCCCGAAGGTGACGGGACGCGGGCCTGGGGACCACCCTGGGTGGGTGCCGGCCGGCTGGGTCCCGACGACCCGGGTGTCGCTGCCTACTACCTCGCGATCAACCGCAACAAGCGGAGCATCCGGCTCGACCTCCACGCGCCGGCTGGCGCGGCGATCCTGCGCGAGCTGATCGGTCACGCCGACGTCCTGGTCGAAAACTTCCGGGTCGGCGGGTTCGACCGGCTGGGCTTTGATGACGCGACCCTCGACGCGCTCAACCGGCGACTGGTCCACCTGGCGATCAGCGGCTACGGCACGACCGGGCCCGATGCGGATCGGCCCGGCTACGACTTCGTGATCCAGGCCGTGGCCGGCCTGATGTCGATCACCGGCTTTCCCGACTCGGAGGGTGGCGCCCCGGCCAAGGTTGGCGTGGCGATCGCCGACGTCGTGACCGGGATCCTTGGCTCCACCGCCGTCCTGGCCGCGCTCGAAGGCCGCGGCCGGGCCGACTCACCCGCCCACGACCGGGGTCAGCGGATCGACCTGTCGCTTTTCGAATCGAGCTTGGCCGTGCTCGTCAACCAGGCCCAGAACGCCTTTGCGACCGGGGTATCGCCCGGCCGGCGGGGCAATGCCCACCCGAACATCGTGCCCTACGAGACGTTCGCGACGGCCGATGGGCAGATCGCCCTCGCCGTGGGCAGCGAGCGTCAGTGGCCGCGCCTCTGTGCCGAGCTGGCCCTGCCCGCGCTGGCCACTGATCCGCGCTTCGCCACGAACGGTGATCGGGTCCTGAATCGGGCGGTGCTTCGGCCGCTGCTGGCCGAGCGCTTCGCCAGCTCGCCCTCGACCCATTGGCTCGAACGGCTGGCGGCGGCCGGGATCCCGTGTGGCCCGATCCAGGGGGTCCTGGAAGCCCTCGAATCCGACCAGGCCGAAGCGCGCGACATGAACGTCACGGTTGGGCATCCGGTCCTTGGCCCGGTACGCCAGGTCGGCGTGCCGTTCAAGCTTGGGGCGACGCCGGCCACGGTCCGGACCGCTCCGCCACTCCTGGGCGAGCATTCCGCGGAAATCCTCGTCGAGCTCGGCTACAACGCCGCCGCGATCAAGCAACTGCGCACGGACGGCGTGATCTGAGACCCGTGCAGCCCTGCAGCCGAGCCACGCCCGGCCGTCTAGGCTCGCGCTAGACTCGATTCACCGATAGCCAGCACGACACCGGAGAGCCAACCGATGACCGACGAGCGCGAGCCCTGGGCCCTGATCCTCGGAGCATCGAGCGGCATGGGCGAGGCGACGTCCCGGGCGCTGGCCGCCGAGGGCTATCGGATCTTTGGGGTCCATCTCGACTTCCGGGCCGCGCTGGCCCACGTCGAGGAGGTCAAGTCGGCGATCGCGGAGGTCGGCTCCGAGGCCCTGTTCATCAACATGAATGCCGCCGACGACGAGAAACGTGCTGCGGCCATCGCCATGTTCGGCGAGCGCTTTGCCCAGAGCCGGGCG
>JBBRIV010000249.1:0-4593 GCA_038220425.1 Candidatus Limnocylindrales bacterium | reverse complement strand
GTGACGGCCGTGGCGCCCAGCGGGACGCCCCCCTGGCCGGTCACCGCGAAGGACCGTGGCGCCTCGCTCGTGAACGGCCCGGTCAGGCCCTTGGCGTAGCGGGTATCGAGGATCCGGGCCGGGGTCAGGGTGTGATAGGTGCTGGCAACGGTCTCATAGGTGGCGGTGTAGCTCGCCGCCAGGGCCGGCGCGGTCAGGTCGTGGCTTTGCCCGCCACCGTCCGACCAGCCGGCAAAGACATAGCTGATGCCGTTGATCAGCTGGGGCGTCGGGGCACTCACCGACACCGTCGACCCGATGATCACCGGACGGCTCACCGGGGTGAGCTGATTGGGACCGGCGTCACCGTCGTAGACCTGCAGGCCGGGCGGGTTGGTCCGGAAGGTCAGGTTGACCGTCTTCGGATAGCTGGTCACTACCTTGGTCACCGCCAGGCCATCGCTGTCGGTCACGGTCAGGTCGAACTCGAGGTACGAGGGGTAGCCGTGATCCGGCGCAACCAGCTGGCCGGTCGGCCCGCTGAAACCAGTCAGGTCATGGGTGTGGCAGTTGGTCAGGCTGTAGCAGTGATGGAGCACGATTGCCCATTCGTAGGCCGAGCTGGGCAACGTGCCGTCCTCGGCGTCCGTCGCGCTGGCGCTCATGTTGATCACGTCGCCCACCTTCCAGGTGGTGGCGTTGGTTGGTGCGATGAGGTTCACGACCGGCGGCGAATCGCCCGGGTCAATCGTCAGGGCCGCGCTCGATGACGCCCCGTGGTTGTCCGTGACCCGGACCCGGATCGCGACCTTGCCGCGGGTCGTGTACGTCCGGGCAGCCGTGATGCCGGCGGCGTCGCCGTAGGTACCGTCGCCATTGAGGTCCCAGCTGTAGCTGAGGGTGTCGGCCGGATCGGCGTCGTGCGAGCTGCTGGCATTGAAGGTGACGCTCAGCGGGGTGGGGCCGAAGGTGGCACTCGCGGTGAACGCGGCCACCGGGGTGTGATTGGTGGCCGAGTAGATGATCCGCCGGATCGCTCCGCCGTAGTCGGCGAAGTACAGGTTGTGGTCGGGCCCGACAACCAGGTGGACCGGCCCGCTCGCGTTCGTCTCGAACGCCTCGATCTTGGTCGGATCAGGCAGTCCATTGGCCCCGGGCGCCATGTACCAGATGCAGTTCCGGCTGTAGTCGGAGAAGAACAGGCCGCCGCCCGAGTAGTGGCTGGGGTAGGCACCGGCCACCCCGAAGGCCAGTCCCGAAATGGACGAGCTGCCGGTGGTGCAGCCGTCGCCGGTCACGATCGAGGCCGAATGGTTATAGGCGTAGTAGGGCGACGTGACCAGGCTCGGGTTGTTGTACAGGGTCTTGCACATGTTCAGGCCAAGGCTGGAGAAGTCGTTGAGCGCCGGGCCCTCGTAGCACGGCCAGCCGAAGTCGAGCTTGCCGGCCAGGGGGTTGGTGTCGCGGAAGATCGACTCCCAGGTGGAGTTGCCGACCATCCCGATCCAGGGCTCGCTGGTGCCCGGCCGGAAGGTGAACCGGAAGGGGTTGCGCAGGCCGTCGGCCATGATCCGGGCCAGGTTCGGGTCGGAGCTGGCAGCGTTGGGGTTGCCCGCCGCGGCCAGCCCGGTGTCGGGATCCACCCGGATCAGGCTGCCGCCGAGGTCCTGGGGATCGCCCGGGGTCAGGGCATCCTGGGCCCGCAGTGAGCCACCCTCGGCCGTGGGGATGGCCAGGTTCGTGCCCGCCGCGCCGGGCGGGTCGCCGCACGGATTCGCATACTGGCCGTAGTCCCGCGTCGTGAACGCGGCACCGTCGCCACCGGTCACCCACAGCTGGCCGTCGGTGCCCATCATCACGGTCCCGATCGAGTGGCTGGGGTACTGCTGGCACCAGTCGTTGACCAGCACCTTTTCGCTGTTGGCGGTCATCGTGTTGCCGGTCCCGCCACCGGACACGGTCAGGCGCGACAGGCGGCCGCTGATCACGCAACCAAGGTTGGGTGGGTTGGCCCCCGGCGGGGTTGGGCAGGTGTCGGCCAGGGAGCCGGTCCCAAAGGTGGGGGCGGTCCCGCCGATCGGGGCATCGAAGCTGTACAGGACGTAGATGTACGGACGGCCCGTCGTGAGCTGGGGATCGATCGCGATGCTCAGCAGGCCGCGGTCCCAGTAGTCCATCACTTCGGCCGACAGGTCGGCGAAGGTCACCGGGGTCGTGTCGGCGAGGCTGTCGTACTCAAGGATGATCCCGCTCTTCTCGGCCACGAAGATCTTGCCGTTCGGGGCAAATTCGACGTTGGTCGGCTGGGTCAGGCCACCGATGACGGTCTGTTCCTGGAAGCCGGCGGGCAACACGCCGGTCAGGGCCGGCGAGACGACCTGCGGGTTGGCCGGGTTGAAGATCTCGGGAACGGCGGGTCGGTCCGTGCCGCTGACCACGCTCGTCGCGGTCGGTGCCGGCGTGGCAACCGCGCCGCCCCGGGCGGGGGCGGTGCTGGCCGGGCTACTGGTCGTAGGCGTCGTCGTGATCGGCACGCTCCGGCCCGAGGTGGCGCTCGGCGCAGGACTCGCGGCGGGGGTCGACAGCGCCGGATCAGCAGCCAGGCTGGTGACGGGCAGGATCAGTCCCGCCAGCAGGCCCAGGATGGCCAGGAACGACGCGAGCGACCGGGCGGGTCGCCGAGTGGCATGAGGGGTCATGGAAGGTAGCTCCGTACAACGAGCCGTCGAGTCTGCCCGACGGGATGAATGGGATGAATGGATGAATTCGCTGGAACAGATGAATGAAGCGCGAAACGAATGAACGAGCTCGAGGCGATCAGAACGGGCTGGCGATGAAGCTGTCAAACGTCTCGATGATCGGGTTGTTACCCGTACCGCTCGAGGTGTAGGCGCGGACGCCAACCTGGCCGGATGTCTGGAGGACAGCCGTCGAGTCGACCTTGCTGACCTGCCAGCCACCGGGCTCGCTGTTGGCAGCCAGCCAGACGTTGGCCGTGAGGGTGGTCGGGCTCAGGCCGCTGACCCGGGCATGGACCTTGAGATCCTGGCCGACGACCGCGGTCAGGCCGGGCACCAGTAGCTCGGAGCCGATGGTCGTCTCGGCGCCGGCCGAGAACTGGCTGAAGGAGAGGTACACGGCGCCGGTTCCGAAGATCCGGACCTTGATCCGGTAGTCGGAGGTGGCCGAGCGCCGGACGCTGCCGTAGGCGTACACGCTGCCACCAGTCGTGGGCAGCTTGCTGACGTTGAACTGGAAGCTCAGGTCGACGTCCTGGGCGTTGACTCCCAGGTAGGCCGCCCGGGTGGCCCCAGCCGCGCCCAGGTTGATCGCGCCGCCGGTGCCGGTCAGGCTGAAGTCAGCCTGACTGCCCACGTAGGTCCAGGCGCCGCCAATCGGCGCGCTACCCCAGGTGGCGCTGGCCGCTGCGCGGACAAAGTTGTCCGAGGCGTACGGCCCGGCGACCACGGTGACCGTCTGGCTGGCCAGCGATCCAGGGCCACTGGCATTCGACGCCGTCAGGGTGATGGTGTAGGGACCGGGCCCCGGGAAGAGGTGCGACGGGTTGGCCAGGGTCGACGAGCCGCCGTCACTGAAGGTCCAGGCCCAGGCCGTGGGGCCGTTGGTCGAGGTGTCGCTGAAGTTGACCGTGTTGGTCCCGCTCACCTGGCTCCAGGTGAAGTTGGAGACCGGGACCGGGATCGGTCCGATGGACGAGGCCACGAGGCCGTCGAAGGCCAGGGAGATGGGGTTGTTGGTGGTACCGCTGGAGGTGTAGGCCCGGACACCAACCTGGCCCGATCCCTGGAGGACGGCCGTCGAGTCGGACCGGCTGACCTGCCAGCCGGCCGGCTCGCTCATGGACGCCAGCCAGACGTTGGCCTTGAGGTTGGTCGGGCTGAGGCCGCTGATCTGGGCATGGACCTTCAGGTCGGTCCCGGCCACGTAGGTCAGGCCGCCGATCTGGAGCTCCGAACCGATCTGGGTTTCGGCGCCGGCCGAGAACTGGCTGAACGAGAGGAACACGGCGCCGCTCGTGAAGATCCGGGCCTTGACCCGGTAGTCGGCGGTGGCCGAACGTCGGACGCTCCCATAGGCATACACGCTGCCGGTTCCCGTGGGCAGCTTGTTCGCGCTGAACTGGAAGCTGAAGTCCACGTCCTGGGCATTGACGCTGGCCAGGTAGGCGGCCCGGGTTGCCCCGGCCGCGGCCAGGTTGATCGTGCCGCTGGTACCGGTCAGGCTGAAGTCAGCCTGGCTGCCGACGTAGGTGTAGGCGCCGCCCACCTGGGCATTGCCCCACGTTCCGCTGGCCGCCGAACGAACGAAGGTGTCCGAGGCGTACGGGCCGGCCGCGACCGAGATCGACTGGCTGGCCAGCGAGCCCGCCCCGGTGGTGTTCGACGCGGTCAGGGTGACGGTGTACGGACCGACCGCGGCATAGATGTGCGAGGGGTTGGGCAGGGTCGATGTGGCGCCGTCGCCGAATGTCCAGGCCCAGCTGGTCGGCGTATTCGTCGAGGTATCGGTGAAGTTGACCTGGTTCGTGCCGTTGACCTGGCTCCAGCTGAAGTTGGAGACGGGCACCGGGATCAGGACGTTGACCTGGTGGCT
>JBBRIV010000248.1:0-4651 GCA_038220425.1 Candidatus Limnocylindrales bacterium | reverse complement strand
CTGCATGAACGATCGAGATGAGGGCCCAGCCCGCGGCCCGCGAGCGAGACGGCGGCGGGCCGATGGCGGGCGTGGCTGGTGGGATCAGATTGACCCATCGAGCGTGAGCGGTCCTCCCTGGGCGAACCCGGCCGCTCGAGGCCGCCGTCGTCCACCGCGGCGCTGGTTCCTGCGCCACTTTGCCGGGTTGGCCCTGGCCCTGTTGATCTTTGTCGTCTTCCTGGCCGCCGTCGCCGGCTTCGTCTTTGCCTCGGTCTTCGGCCTGCTCGGTCCGGATCGGCCGGGCGGCGACGTGGTGGTGGCGGCAGCCCGGCTGGCCGGCGTGGCCCTCCTCGTGCTGGGCCTGGTCATGGTCGTCGGCCGGGTGCGCACGATCGCCCGGCCGATCGACGAGCTCGTCGACGCGACCCGCCGGGTCACGGCGGGCGATTATTCGGTCCGGGTCAATCGGCCCGGCAGTGGCCCGCGCGAGCTGCGCGAGCTGGCCGCCGGCTTCAACACGATGACAGCTCGCCTGGAGACCAACGAGACCCAGCGGCGGTCCCTGCTGGCCGACGTCAGCCATGAGCTGCGCACGCCGTTGGCGGTGGTCCGGGGGAGCATCGAGGCGATTGTTGATGGCGTCCATCCGGCCGATCCGGAACACCTTGCGGCGATCCTCGACGAAACCCTGCTCCTCGGCCGGCTCGTGGAGGACCTCCGGACGGTGGCAATGTCCGAGGCCGGCAGTCTGCCCCTCCACCGCGAGCCCACCGACCTCGGCCTGCTGATCCACGAATCGGCCCGGTCGTTCGAGGCCCTGGCCGGGGCCGCCGGCGTGACGATCGTGCCCAACGGGACCGCCCCGGAGGGTCCTGCCGGTAGCCCCGATCTGCCCCTGATGGACCTCGACCCGGTTCGAATCCGCGAGGTCATCGACAACCTGCTGGCCAATGCCCTGCGCTACACGCCGGCCGGCGGCACGGTCACGATCTCGACCGCGCTGGCCGGCGCCGGCAGGTTCGTCGTCCTCGAGGTGGCCGACACCGGACCGGGCATCGCGCCGGACCTGGCCGAGCACCTCTTCGACCGATTCGCCAAGTCGAGCGAATCGCGTGGATCCGGGCTGGGACTGGCGATCGCCCGGCACATCGTGGAGAGCCATGGCGGCACGATCGAGGCCCACAGCCGACAGGGCCTCGGGACCGTCATCCGGATCAGCCTGCCGGTCGAAGCTGAGGCACCCGGTCAACGCTCCGTTTAGGCTTGGTGCCAGAACGCACCGTTTGAGCGTGGCCGCAGTGGGCGAGTAGTACTTTCGTACCGTTGGGCCACCCGACCAAAGGTGCTCTACTGCCGTCCTGACGAGCACAGGTCGCGGCCAGTGCCAGGCGCGGAGGGCTCGTCGCAACGGACCGGAGACCACAGCTTTGATGCCGCCGGGTGTGACCATCGTGCGCCGAGCGGATTCGCGCGTTCGAACCCAGCCGGCAGCCATCGGGCGCCAGGCCCTGCATCGCCTGCTGGCCGCCGATCCGCGCCATGAGCCGCTGTTCCCTACCACGCTCCTCCAGCTCCAGTCAGGCAGTGGCGAGAAGGTCGACGTCGGCTGGCTGATCGATGCCTGGGCCAGCCGCAGCCCCGATCAGTACCCGTGGCCCCTGTCGCTGGACCCGGACGGTCCGCGGCCGGCCTACATTGCTGCCAATGACCGCTGGCGGGCCTGGCGCCCGGCCGAGGAGACGGTTCGGGCGGCCGAGCCGGCCCGCTTCTTCGCCCGCCTCCTCGAACCGCTCGTGATCAGTGAATCGGCCGAATTCCTGGAGACCCTGATCGCGGTCGACAGTCCCGGTCGAGAACTCGCCCAGGAACGGCTGGTCCTGGCCCTGCCGGCCATCCGCCGGGCGCTGGCCATCAATGCTGCCCACCGCCACGCCTGGGCCGACACGTTCGCTCTGTGGGCGCTCACCCGCCAACCCCGGATCCTGCGCCGGGTCCATCCCTTCGCCCTGGCCATCGCCGATGGCTACGCGGCGAGCGCCCTGATCGACGAGAGCATCGGACGCGGCTCTGACGAGCCGTTCCGCAACCGGCCGCTGGCCTCGGTCAGCGCCCAGCTGGCCGGCGGGCTGATTGCCCTTGGCCTGCGGCCCAAGCTGGCGGCCTCGCTGATCGGTTTCGTCAAACGCGCGGAGGACGCGCTCGGTGGCTGGGGCGACGGCGGCGGACCGGTCGATGTCCTGACCACCCTGGTGGCAGCCGAGCTGCTGGCCCAGACCGACCCGGAGTTCGACCCACAGCGGACCGCTTTCGCCCTGGTCCAGCTCCAGGACACGGACGGCTGGTGGCGAGCCGCCGGTCCAGACGCCGTCTGGACAACCCGAGCCGTGGCCGAGCTGCTGGGCCGGTTGGAATTGCCCTTTGCCGAGCGCTGGCGCTGGCCGCAGCTGGCAATCGAGCATCGCGACCGTCGGACCGGGCTGGCCTGGGGGACCTGGCTGGGCGACCTGGGCCGGCTGATGAGCGAGGTCGACGGGCTGTCCCGGACGACAATCGAGATCGCCTTCATCGACCTGGCCGGCTTCGGCGCCTGGAACACACGGTTCGGACAGGCCCTCGGCGACCGGGTGCTGCGCTCGTTTGCAACGGTCCTCGCTGAAATCCCGGGCACGGTCTCCACTCGTGAGGGCGGTGACGAATTCGTGGTCCTCGGAGCACCGACGGCGACAGGCCTGCACGACCGGATCAAGCGCGCCTGCGCCACCTGGCAGGTGCGTTTCCGGACCGAATACGGGTCGGAGCTGGCCCCGGTCCGGCCGCGGATCCTGGTGACCACCACCCGGGGTCGGGGCTTGCTCGCGGCGCGCGACGCGCTGGGCTACGCCATCGGCACCCTCAAGGCGCGCTGGCCGGAGCCACCCGACGAGGGGGTCATCGAGCACGTCACCCTGCGCTCGTCGACCTCGGCCTGATTCCGGGCCGGCACGGCCGGTCCGCCGGCGCTACGCTCCACGCGATGTTCAACCCGCGCGGTTCGATCACGGTCATCACCGGGCCCATGTTCAGCGGCAAGACCGCCGAGCTGATCCGGCTGTGCGAGCGGGCCAGGATCGCCCGGCGCAAGGTGGTCCTGATCCGGCCGGCGCTGGACAACCGGACCGAGCCTGAGACCGTCCGAAGCCGGTTCGGGGTGGCCTTTCCGGCCCGGCCGGTCGCCGATTCGCAGGCCATCGAGGCGGTTGTCACCGAGACCCATGCCGACGTGATCGCGATCGAGGAAGCCCAGTTCTTCGATCGCGGGCTGGTCGCCGTGGCCGAGCGCCTGGCCGATCGCGATCGGGCCGTCATCGTCAACGGATTGAACCGGGATTTCCTGGGCCGGCCGTTTGGGCCGGTCCCGGACCTGATGGCCATCGCCGACGAGATCCTGATGCTGAGTGCCATCTGCATCGTGTGTGGCGAAGCCGCCTCGCGAACGCAGCGCCTCGTGGATGGCCGGCCGGCATCGGCCAGTGATCCGCTGGTGGTCATTGGCGGAATGGGCGACGAGCGCTACGAGGCGCGCTGCCGCAAGCACCACGAGATCGGCTAAACCCTCCCGGCAGGCGCCCGCCACGGCGCCCTGGCTCAAACGTTTGGCCGAACCGGGTGGGACCCCCGACCCATGGTCAGTGTGTTGTACCGAAGCAACACTCCGGACATGACCAGATCGGCTCGGGTTGACCGCGCCCTCAGAACGATCGGCGTCGAGACGAGCGACTCCTCCCGGCGGAGCCGGCCGATGGGCAACGACCCGTTCATCCTGCTGGCGGTGGCGTTGGCCATCCCAACGGTCGTCGTCAACTATCTCGATCGTGGTCCGGACGAGGTGGCCATCTCGCTTGGCGCGGTGGTGTTCATCGCACTCCAGGCGGTCCTGTCGGTCGTCTGGCCGTCGGGCGGGCGCGACTCATCGCGAAACCCATTGCCGAACCGAGCGCCGCGGGCGAGTCGGCCGGTTCCCTGGAACGACCTTCGAGCGCTTGTCCGCCTGACCCTCGCCCTGGCCTTTGTGGGCGCGACGGCGTACGCCACCGCCGATGTCTCGAGCGTGCCCCTGGCCCCCCTGTTCATCCCCGTGATCGGGCTGGCTGCCGCTATCGGGACCGGTGAGGCCGTCGTCATCCTGGTCCTGGCCGGGTTGGCCTACCTGGCGGCCTTCCACTACAACCCGGTCCTCGTGGCGAGTGCCACCGAACAGGCCCTCGTCCTGGCCGCGGTCAGCGTGGTCCTCGTGATCGGGACTCGCCAGACGGTCTCCTCCCTGAATGCCGCGCTGGCCAGCCTGCGCACGATGAACGCATCCGAACGACGCAGGAATCGCCAGATCGTGGGCCTCGACGCCGTTGGCCGGACGCTGGCGGCGGATGGCCCGGAGCCCAGCTCGCTGCAGGCCGTCATGGACCTCCTGATCGGTCCGTTTGGCTACAGCCACGGCTCGATCTACCTGGGCGAGGCACTGGGCGGCTCAGCCAGGGACCTGCGGATGGGTGCCCAGCACGGGTACGACGGGCCGATCCCAACCTTCGACGGCACGAGCGGAGTGATCGGCCGGGTGATGCGCACCGGCGAGGCAGCCCTCGTGACAGACGTCACCTCCGACCCCGACTACCGGGACGCCGTGAACGGGATC
>JBBRIV010000247.1:0-4685 GCA_038220425.1 Candidatus Limnocylindrales bacterium | reverse complement strand
GGTAGCCGAGCGAGTCGGCGCCGATGAACTCCCGGATCTCCTCGACCGTCGAGCGGGCAGCGATCAGTTCGGTCTCCACCTGCGTGTCGATGCCGTAGAAGCAGGGGTGGTAGATCGGCGGTGCGCTGATCCGGACGTGCACCTCCTCGGCGCCTGCCCGCCGCAGCAGCGCGACGATCTGCTTGGTCGTCGTGCCCCGCACGATCGAGTCGTCGACCACGGTCAGGCGCCGGCCCCGGACCACTTCGCGCAACGGGTTGAGCTTGATCGTGACGCCCCGCTGGCGCATCGTCTGGGAAGGCTGGATGAACGTCCGGCCGGAGTAGCGGTTGCGGACGAGGCCCTCGCGATAGGGAATGCCCGAGGCCTCGGCGTAGCCCGCGGCGGCCGGCGCCCCGGTGTCGGGCACGGGCATGATCATGTCCGTCTCGACCGGGTGCTCGAGGGCCAGCTGCATGCCCATCTTGCGCCGGACCTCGTACAGGTTGCGACCTTCCATGTACGAGTCCGGGCGGGCGAAGTAGATCAGCTCAAACACGCACAGGGCCGGCTGGGCGGCGGCATAGCGCACCGAGCGAGGTGCGTGGCCCTGCTCCAGGATGACGATCTCGCCGGGCTGCACGTCGCGGACGAACTCGGCGCCCACGATGTCCAGGGCCGCAGTCTCCGAGGCCAGCACCCAACCCACCCGCTCGTCATCGCCCCACAGGCCGGGGACCAGGTCGTCGCCCGATTCGGTCAGGGGCAGGCGGCCCAGGACGAGCGGCCGGAAGCCGTGCTGATCGCGCACGCCGATGACCTGCTTCTCGTCGAGGATGACCAGGCTGAATGCGCCGCGCACGCGAGGCAGGACCCGGAGCAGGGCGTCGACCGTGTCGGCACCCGGCTCGTCGGCAATCAGGGCTGTCAGCAGCTCGGTGTCCGTCGAGGCGGACAGGCGCGACCGGCCACCCCGGAGCTGGTCGAGCAGCTCGCGGGTGTTGACCAGGTTGCCGTTGTGACCCAGTGAGATGGCCCGCCGGGGCCCCAGCCGGAGCGTCGGCTGGGAGTTCTCCCAGACCGTCGAACCGGTGGTGGAATAGCGGCAATGGGCAATCGCCAGGCGACCGCGCAGGCTGGGCAGGCGGCGCTCATCAAGGACCGAGCTGATCATCCCCAGGTCCTTGTAGACCATCAGCTGCTCGCCGTCGCTGACCGCCACCCCGGCCGATTCCTGGCCCCGGTGCTGGAGCGCGAAGAGACCCAGCGCGGCAACCGCGGCCGCCTCGGTATCTGAGCCAACCGGAACGACCGCCCCGAATACACCGCACATCTAGGCCATCCCTCCGGTCACTACTGATTCCTCGCCAAGGGCCCGTTCGAGGCCGTGATCCCAGGTATGGCGCAGGTCCGCCAGGGTCACATCGAGGGCGTCGGAGAGAACCGATCCACGGCCCTCGGCGTCGCCAATTGCGCCTCTCCCACCCAGCTCGATCACGACCCGCTCACCCCCGACCGTGCCGATCTCGGCGGCCGGCACGTCCGCCTCCTGGGCCAGCGCCAGCAGCTCGGCGAGGTGCCCCTGCCCGGCCGTCAGGATCAGCCGCGACGGACTCTCGCCGAACAGGTCGGTGGCCGGCGTGCCGTTGACCAGGAGCCGGACCCGGGCACCCAGGTCGCCCCAGATCGCGCCTTCGGCCAGGGCCACCGCCAGGCCGCCGGCCGACACGTCCTGGGCCGAGGCAACCAGGCCGCGCCCGATCGCGGTTCGGACGAAGCGCTGGACGGACGCCTCGCGAGCCAGGTCGATCGAGGGCGGACCGTCCTCCGGTGCGACGCCGGCCAGCTGGGCATAGGCACTGCCGGCCAGGCCGGGCGTGATCTCGCCGACCAGGATGATCGAGTCACCCGCGCTCACGAACTCCGGCCCGACCAGTTGTGCGACGTCGTCGAGCAGGCCAACCACCCCGATCTCGGGCGTCGGCGCGATGGCCCCGGTGGACGACTCGTTGAACAGGGACACGTTGCCGCCGGTGACCGGGATGTCCAGCGCGCGGCAGGCGTCGGCCAGGCCCCGTACACCTTCGCTGAGCTGCCAGAACGCCTCGGGCCGGGTGGGATCGGCGTAGTTCAGGCAGTTCGTGACGCCCAGCGGCCGGGCCCCGGTGATCGACACGTTGCGGGTCGCCTCGGCCACGCTCAGGACCGCCCCCAGCCATGGGTCGATCGCGCCGACCGCCTGGTTGCCGTCGGTGGTGGCGACCAGCGCCTTGGTCGTGCCCTTGACCCGCAGGACGGCCGCGCCGTGGCCGGGTCCGACGACCGTATTGACCTGGACGGTCGAGTCGTACTGCTCGAAGACAAAGCGCCGGCTGGCCAGGTTGGCGCTACCGATCAGGCTGAGCAGGATCGCCCCCGGGTCCATCCCCCGCTCGGGCAGCAGGTCGTTGGGCTCGAGCGGTGCTCCCGGGGCCGGCGCGGCCCGCCGGCGGGCCGGCGGCGTGGCCACCCGGTCGTGGACGATCGCCTCGGAGGTCAGGGCCGCCGCCGGGATCCGGGCCAGCTCGAGGGCACCCGGCCGGGGCCGGCCGGCATCGTCGAGGCCACCGCTGATGATCGTGATGTCGCCGTCGGCGGTCACCCGGCCGATCGTGGCCACGGGCAGGTTCCAGCGTTCGCAGACGGCCCGGACGGCCGCCTCACGTTCAGGTTTGACGATTGCGAGCATCCGCTCCTGCGACTCGCTGATCATCACCTCGAACGGGGCCATCCCGGGTTCGCGGCAGGGAATCGCGTCAAGGTCAACCAGCATCCCGGTCCCGGCCCGATCGGCCGTCTCGGAGGTCGCGCAGCTGATCCCGCCGGCGCCCAGGTCCTGCAGCCCCTCGACCAACCCGGCCTCGATCAACTCGAGCGAGGCCTCGATCAGCAGCTTCTCGGCGAACGGGTCGCCAACCTGGACGGTCGGCCGCTTGGACGGGTCATCATCGGCGAAAGTGGCGCTGGCCAGGACCGAGGCACCGCCGATGCCGTCGCGACCGGTGGTCGACCCGAACAGGATGGCCAGGTTGCCCGGACCCGGGGCATGGGCCAGGGTGAGCCGGCCGGGAGGGAGCAGGCCGATGGCCATCACGTTGACCAGCGGGTTGCCCGTATAGGACGGGTCGAACACGAGCTCGCCGCCCACCGTGGGCACGCCCACGCAGTTGCCGTAGCCACCGACGCCCGAGACCACGCCCCGGAGCAGGTGGCGGGTGCGCGGGTCGGCCGGATCGCCGAAGCGCAGGGCATCGAGGACGGCGATCGGCCGGGCGCCCATCGTGAAGATATCGCGCAGGATCCCGCCCACGCCGGTCGCGGCGCCCTGGTAGGGCTCAACGGCCGAGGGATGGTTGTGCGACTCGATCTTGAAGGCGACGGCCATGCCGTCCCCGATCGAGATCACGCCGGCGTTCTCGCCCGGACCGGCGACCACGTCGGCGCCGGCCGTGGGCAGGGTCCGCAGGAGCGGCTTCGAGCTCTTGTACGAACAGTGCTCGCTCCACATCACGCTGAAGATGGCCAGCTCCAGGTCGTTCGGTGGCCGGCCCAGCTTGCCCTCGATCGCCTCCAGCTCGAAGTCGGTCACGCCCAGCCGGCGATGGAGCGGGGTGGGCGCCACCGCAGCCGAGTCCACCGGTGCCACGGCCGTCACCCGCGTGTCCCGATCAGGACCGGCCCGCCGGCCCGTTCGCGCTCGGCAGCCGACTGGACGAGCGACTGGATGATCGCCAGGCCATCGTCGTTGCCCAGGACCGACTCGGCGGCCCGCTCGGGGTGGGGCATCAGGCCGGCGACGTTGCCCGCGGCGTTGAGCACGCCGGCGATCGCCCGGAGCGATCCGTTGGGGTTCGTGGGCTCATCACCCAGTCCGGCTGGGGCGCCGTCGGCGTCGACGTAGCGGAAGAGCACCTGGCCGTCGCGCTCGAGCTGGTCGAGAGTCGCCGAATCGGCGTAATAGCAGCCTTCGCCGTGAGCGATCGGCATGCGCAGGGGCCGGCCGCCTGCTGCCCCCGGCCCGGCCAGGGCACGGGTGAACGGCGTGTCGAGGCGCTCGGCGGCCACCAGGACGTCGCGTCCCAGGAACCGCAGCGCCCGGTTGCGGAGCAGGGCGCCGGGCACCAGGCCGGCCTCGGCCAGGACCTGGAAGCCGTTGCAGATCCCCAGGACCAGGCCGCCGTCGGCAGCAAAGGCGGCGACTGCCCGCATGACGGGACTGAACTGGGCGATCACGCCGGCCCGCAGGTAATCGCCATAGGCGAAGCCGCCGGGCAGGATCACCGCGGCAACCCCGTCGAGGGTGGCCGACTCGTGCCACAGCGCCACGGGCTCGGCACCGGCCAGCTCGATCGCATGGAGCGCGTCGCCGTCGCCGTTGGAACCGGGAAAGATCAGCACGCCGATCCGGGTCATCCGGCCGCCCTCGAGCTGACCGCGGCCGGGCTGACGCTGCTCGAGGCAGCCCCGAGGGGTTCGACCTGGTAGGCCTCGATCAGGGGGTTGCTCAGGAGCTCCCCGGCCAGGCGTTCGACCACGACCTCGGCGGCGCCGGCATCGGCCGCCTCGACGGTCAGCTCGACCCGCCGGCCGACCCGGATCGCGGACACCCCGGTCACGCCCAGGTGGGGCAGGCTCTGTTCCACCGCGCGACCCTGCGGATCGAGGAT
>JBBRIV010000246.1:0-4686 GCA_038220425.1 Candidatus Limnocylindrales bacterium | reverse complement strand
CTTCTCGGCCACGAAGATCTTGCCGTTCGGGGCAAATTCGACGTTGGTCGGCTGGGTCAGGCCACCGATGACGGTCTGCTCCTGGAAGCCGGCCGGCAGGACGCCGGTCAGGGCCGGCGAGAGCAGGCGCGGGTTGGCCGGGTTGAAGATCTCGGGAACGGCGGCACGCTCAGTGGACGGCGTGATGGGGGCGACGTTCGGGGCGACGCTCGGGGCCACGGACGGTGCCGGTGTGGGGGCGCTTGACGGGCTGGCTGCAGGGGCTGCGGCCAGGCTGGTCCCGGGCAGCAGGAGGCCCGCCAGCAGGCCAAGGAGGGCGAGGACCGCGAGCAGTGGCGACACGGGGCGATGGTCGGCGCTGGGGGTCATGTATCCCGTTCTGCTGTGATGCTGCCGGGAGATATCGTTGCCTCCGTGCACCGACGCGCCGGCGCGCGCCATCGAGCGCGGCAGGCGGCGGCCCGGATCGCCAGGTTCGGACAGGAGAAGACGGCCAAGACGGCCGCAAATCGTGCTCAGGGTCCCGTTTCAGGGGCATGTTGGGGACCCTCTGGGCATCCTCCCACGGGGTCCTCGACCCGTCAATCATCGGTACCCCCAGGGCGGCCCGATGGTCCTGCCCGGAAGACGACCTAGCGGCGGGGGTCGATCTGCACCTTGGGCCCCTGGCCGCCACCGTCGGGGCGCCAGCCGGCGAGCACGGCGCCGGCATCGGCCAGGCCGACCGTGGCGGCCACCAACGGCCGTGGATCCACGGTCCCCAGGGCATACAGGTCGATCGTGCCGGCCAGACCGCCCGACGCGCTCAGGATCCCTACGGCAGTGACGTCCTTGAAGGCGAGCAGCCGGCTGTCGATCTGGCTGGCCGTGCCGGCCAGGCCCACGAACACGACCCGCCTGCCGGGCTCGACCAGGTCCAGGGCAAGGGCCGGCATGGTCGGCGAGTTGGACGCATCGATGACCGCTGCCCAGGGCAGCCGGGGAATGTCGTCGACCGTCCAGACGTTGCTGAAGCCCAGGCCCGCAGCGAATTCCATCGAGCGGGCTGACCGGCCGCCCAGATGAACCTCGGCGCCCTCCGCCCGGGCGAACAGGGCGACCAGCAGCCCGATGGTGCCCGGACCATCACCAGAACGCGATCGCCCGGGGCAAGCGCTGCGGCGCGGACCGATCGGAGGGCGTTGCCGCCTGGTTCGACCAGCGCCCCGGCCGTGTCGTCGACAGCATCCGGCAAGGCCAGGATCGCGCTCATTGGGACGGCCAGTTGCTCGGCGAGGGCACCCGGGAAGCCCCGCCTGATTCCGATCTCTGCCCGGTCCTCGCACACGTTGTGCCGCCCGGCCAGGCAGCGCGCGCAGGTGCCGCAACCAAGCATCGTGTCGCCGGTGACCCGCCGGTCGAGCCAGGCTGGGTCCACGCCGGGGCCGACCGCGGCGACCGAACCGGACCATTCATGGCCCAGGCGCATCGGGTAGCGAGCGTGACCCTCGTGGAGGTAGGCCATCTCGCCGGTGAAGAACTCGACGTCGGTCCCGCACAGCCCCACCCGGGCGACGTCGACGACGACTTCGCCCGGTCCGGCCCGGGGCGCGACCACGGTCTCGACCGAACCGGTCAGGGGTCCGCTGACCACGAACGCCCGCATCAGTGCGATTCGCGCGAGACCCGATCGCCGCTGGAGCCATTGAGGAAGTCCAGGTCGGCCCCCGTGTTGGCCTGCTGGACGGTACTGACGTACAGGCGCTCCCAGCCCCGGGTTGGCGCGGCATAGCCGGCCAGCACGGCGGCGCTGGGGACTCGCCCGGCCAGCTCGTCGGCGCTGATCTCCACGTCCAGGCGCCGGGCAGCCACGTCGAGGCTGATCATGTCGCCCGTCCGGACCAGGCTGAGTGGCCCGCCCGCGGCAGCCTCGGGCGTCACGTGCAGAACCACCGTGCCGTAGGCGGTCCCGCTCATCCGCCCGTCGCAGATCCGGACGATGTCCCGGACACCCTGGCGGAGGAGCTTGGTGGGCAGGGGCATGTTGGCCACCTCGGGCATCCCCGGGTAACCACGCGGTCCGCAACCGCGCAGGACGAGGACCGAGTCGGCATCCACGTCCAGGTCCGGGTCGTCGATCCGGGCGTGGAGGTCCTCGATCGAATCGAAGACCAGCGCCTTGCCCCGGTGGCTGAGCAGCTCGGGCGAGGCCGCCGCTGGCTTGATCACGGCCCCGGTGGGGGCCAGGTTGCCGTACAGGACGGCGATCCCGGCATGGGCCTGGAGCGGAACGGAACGGCTCCGGATGACCTCGGGATCCCAGATCCGGGCTGTCTCGAGGTACTCGACGAGGGGCCTGCCGGTGACCGTGAGGGCGCTCGGATCGAGCAGGTCGCGGACCTCGCGCAGGACGGCCAGCACGCCTCCGGCGCGATGAAGGTCCTCCATCAGGAATCGGCCGGCCGGCTGGAGGTCAACCAGCAACGGGACGTTGGCCCCGACCGTGTCGAAGTCGTCCAGGCTCAACTCGATCCCGAGGCGCCCGGCGATCGCCAGCAGGTGGACGACGGCATTCGTAGAGCCGCCCACGGCGGCCAGGGCGACGATCGCATTCAGGAACGAGCCCCGGGTCAGGATGGAGCTCGGCCGACGGCCTTGCTCAACCAGCTCAACGGCCAGGCGCCCGGTGTCGTGGGCCGCCTCGAGCAGCCGGCTGTCGGGGGCCGGCGTGCCGGCCAGGCCCGGGATCGTGGTGCCCAGCGCCTCGGCCATGACGGCCATCGTCGATGCCGTGCCCATCGTGTTGCAGTGGCCCCGGCTGCGGATCATCGAGGACTCGGACTGCAGGAAGTCGGCTTCGGACAGGGTGTCGGCGCGGACCTCTTCGGACAGCCGCCAGACATCAGTGCCGCAACCCAGGGCGGCGCCCCGGAAGGTGCCGGTCAACATCGGCCCACCGGGCACGACCACGGCCGGCAGGTCGACCGAGGCCGCGGCCATCAACAGGGCCGGGATCGTCTTGTCGCAACCACCCAGCAGGACGACGCCGTCGATCGGGTTGGCCCGAAGCATCTCCTCGATGGCCATGGCGGCCATGTTCCGCCAGAGCATGGCCGTCGGCCGGACGTTGGTTTCGCCGAGCGACACGACGGGCAGGTTGAGCGGGATCCCGCCGGCCTCGTAGACGCCCTGCTTGACCGACTCGGCCACCTCGTTGAGGTGGGCATTGCACGGGGTCAGGTCCGAAGCCGTGTTGGCGATGGCGATGTGCGGCCGTCCGTCGAAGGCATTGCCGGGCAGGCCCCGACGCATCCATGCCCGGTGGATGTACGAGTTGCGATCCGTGCCGGCGTACCACTCGGCGCTGCGGTTGGCCACGGGCCTAGGATGCCACGCGCCGCCGTCGGAAGTGGCGTCCGGCCCGTACCATCACGCCATGGAGCGCCGATGACCGAAGAACGACGCCTCGTCACGATCCTGTTCGCCGACGTCCAGGGATCGACCGCACTGGGTGAATCGCTCGACCCCGAGGACCTGCGAGCCCTGCTGAGCCGCTTCTACGCGATCGCCAGCGACGTGATCGCGGACTATGGCGGCACGATCGAGAAGTTCATCGGCGATGCGGTCATGGCGGTCTTCGGGCTGCCGGTGGCTCATGGTGACGACGCTGAACGAGCACTGGGGGCCGCCCTCGACCTGCGCGACCGGGTCAAGGCCGATCCCCGGCTAAGCGAGCGCCTGCCGATCCGGCTGGGAGTAGCCAGCGGTGAGGTTGTCGCCCGCCGGGACGCCTCGGCTGGCGAAGACTTTCTGATCACCGGGGACGCTGTGAATACGGCGGCGCGCCTGCAGCAGCAGGCCGAACCGTGGGCGATCCTGGTTGCCGAGCGCAGCTCACTGTCCGCGGGCGGCTTCCGCTTTGGGCCCGCAGCGCGGATCGAGGCGAAAGGCAAGACCGTACCGATCGCCGCCCGGACCCTCCTGGGGCGGGCATCGCGATTGCGCCGGCAGCTGCCCATGATCGGCCGGGACGCAGACCTGCTCCAGCTGGAGCTCGTTGCGCGGCGCGTCTTCAGCGAGCGCCGACCGTTCCTGGTGAGCATCGTGGCGCCGGCTGGAACGGGCAAGACACGCCTCGTCGAGGCGCTCCTCGAGCGGCTCCCGGAAATCGCCGCTGGGGGCACCGTCGCCATCGCCCAATGCCTGCCCTATGGCCAGCGCCTGACCTACTGGCCGCTCCGGGCAGTGCTCAGCCGGCTGGTCGGGATCAACGACGACACGGCGCCCAACGAAGCCCGCCTGCAGACCACCGCCTGGCTCCAGGGGCACGGGATCGAGGACGCCACGGGCGTGGCCGATGCGCTCCTGGCCACGATCGGGACGATCGATTTGGAAGTGGTTGATCGGGCGGCGATCTTCGGCGCCTGGCGAACCGCGATCGAAGCGGCCGCCTCGGCCGGCCCCCTGACCCTGGTCCTGGAGGACCTCCACTGGTCGAGTGACAGCCTGCTCGACCTGCTCGATTCGCTCGTCCAGCCCCGGCCCGACCTGCCCATCCTGATTGGGGCAATTGCCCGCCCGGAGCTCCTCGACCGGCGGGCGTCGTGGAGCGGCGGCCGGCGCAACTCGCTGTCGCTGGCCCTCGAACCCCTGGCCGCACCGGATATTGCGACCCTGGTCGAGCACCTCGTCGAGGGCATCGCGCCC
>JBBRIV010000245.1:0-4707 GCA_038220425.1 Candidatus Limnocylindrales bacterium | reverse complement strand
GGCCTCGTAGCCCAGCAGGACGCCCACGATGATCGGGGTGCTGACGGCCACGACACCCGGCAGGATCATCTCCTTGAGGGCAGCACGGGTGGTGATGTCGACGACCCGGGCGTAGTCCGGGCGCTGGGTGTAGTCCATGATCCCGGGCATTTCCCGGAACTGGCGGCGGACCTCGACGATGATCGCCTGGGCCGTCGTACCCACGGCCCGGATGGCCAGCGAGCTGAAGAAGTAGACGAGCATCGCGGCCAGCAGGGCGGCGATGAAGACATTGACGTTGGACAGGTCGACCGAGGTCAGGAGCTTGACTCCGGGCACGTTGGCCGCGATCTGGCGACCCAGGATCAGGTTGACCTTGTCGATGTAGGCGCTGAACAGCAGGAATGCGGCCAGCGAGGCCGAGGCGATCGCGTAGCCCTTGGTCAGGGCCTTGGTGGTATTGCCCACGGCATCCAGGCGGTCGGTGATCTCGCGGGCACCGGCCTCGGCCCGGCTGAACTCGGCGATCCCACCGGCGTTGTCGGTGATCGGACCGAAGGTGTCCATGGCCAGGACGTAGGCAGTGGTCATGAGCATGCCCATGGTGGCCACGGCCGTCCCGAAGATCCCGCCAACGTTGGCCCCGTTGGCGTCAGTCAGGCCGGCCTGCGAGCCGAGCCAGTGGCTGGCGAACAGGGCGATCCCGATCGTGATCGCGGTGGCGAAGGTCGTCTCAAAGCCGACCGCCATACCCGAGATGATGTTGGTCGCCGGACCGGTCTTGGAGGCTTCGGCGATCTCCCGGACGGGCCGGTACGAACCAGCCGTGTAGAACTGGGTGATGTATACGAAGGCCACGCTGGTGGCCAGGCCGACCACGCCGGCGCCGAAGAACCAGACCCAGGTGGGCAGGCCACTGGGCGAGTTCTGGCTACCGGTCTGCATCATCACGTTGGTCGTGATCAGCAGGCCAACCACGGACAGCAGGGTGGTGACCCAGTAGCCCCGGTTGAGCATGTTCATGGGATCTTCGTCCTCGCGACCGCGGACGAAGAAGATGGCCACGATCGTGGACAGCAGGCCAAAGGCCCGGACGACGAGCGGGAAGAAGATCCAGGCCTCGGGGTGAGCCCAGCCGGCAGCCTTGGCGATGGTGTACACCGCCACACCCAGGATCATCGCCCCGATGTTTTCGGCGGCTGTTGATTCGAACAGGTCGGCGCCGCGGCCGGCGCAGTCGCCCACGTTGTCCCCGACCAGGTCGGCGATCACGCCGGCGTTGCGTGGGTCATCCTCGGGGATGCCCTTCTCGACCTTGCCCACCAGGTCCGACCCGACATCGGCGGCCTTGGTGTAGATCCCGCCGCCGAGCTGGGCGAAGAGGGCCACGAACGAGGCGCCGAAGCCGTAACCGACGATCAGGAAGGGGGCCTCCTCGGGATGGTCGAAGCCACCGAAGGCAACGAACATGAGGTACACGCCCAGGAGCGACAGGGCGACCACCAGGAAGCCCGAAACGGCTCCACCGCGCATGGCCACCTGGACCGCCTCGACCAGGCTGCGCCGGGCCGCGGCGGCCGTGCGCACGTTGGCCTTGACGCTGATGAACATGCCGATGATCCCGGAGGCCATCGAGCAGGCGGCGCCCACCAGGAACGCGACGCCGGTCCGCCAGCCAAGGTCAAAGCCGTTGAACTGGGTGTCGGCAACCTGCTTGGTCACGAGGGCGCTGATGACCCCGGTGATGACCACCGAGCCAGCCAGGGCCAGGATCCCGATCGTCGAATACTGGCGCCGGATGAAGGCAACGGCGCCCTCGAAGATCGTTCCGGCGACTTCCTGCATCTCCTTGGTACCGGTGTCCCGGCGGAGCACATCCCGGGCCAGGTACAGCGCGAACAGGACGGCGATGATGCCCGAGGGCAGGATGATCAGCTTGAGACTTGAAGCGTCCATGCGCTTGAGCGACTCCTCATGGGACGTGAGCGTGATGCACGCGGGAACGAAACCTTGCAGGCCGCGGGCGAGTGTAGCAAGCGGCTCGATCCCGGGTCAAACCTTCCCCGGATACCCACCGATGCGCTCCCGCCTATACTGCCGGACTTGTGAGTAAACGCCCCTTCGGGTGTCTGTTCGAGGTCGTCGAGACCCTCGTCCTGACCCTTGTCATCTTCCTCGTCATCCAGAACTTCGTGGCCCAGCCGTATCTCGTCCAGCAGATGTCCATGGAGCACTCGCTGGAGCCCGGCAACTACGTCCTGGTTGACAAGCTGACACCCCATTTCGACGACTACAACCGGGGCGACGTGATCGTGTTCTCACCGCCCATTGGCTTTGCCGACGGCGGCACGACGCCGTTCATCAAGCGCGTGATCGGCGAGCCGGGCGACAGCATCGCGATTCATGACGGCCAGGTCTGGGTCAACGGCGCCGCGCTGGTCGAGCCCTACGTCTACGAGAACCAGCCAACCGATCCGCCCTCCACCCAGAGCACCTGGCTGGTGCCGGCCGGCGAGCTGTTCGTCCTGGGCGACCATCGCGGCGCGTCGCAGGACTCACGCGTCTTTGGATTCATCCAGAAGTCGTCGGTGATTGGCCGGGCCTGGCTGCGCTACTGGCCGTTCAGTGGCTTCGGGATCCTCCAGACACCCAGCTACCCAGGGGTCCCCGCGGCCGCCCCATGAGCCGGCCCCGGTGAGTCCGTTCCAATTCGGGGCGGCCCTCGCAGTGGTGGCCGGCGCGGTCATCGCACTGTCCGCCCACGATATCCGGCTGATCCTGGCCGGGCTGGTGGTCAGCCTGGGCGTCAGCCCCCTCCTCGCTGATCCCCTGCCCTCCCCGATCGCGGTCGCGGCCCGCATTGCGGCCGCCCTGCTCGGTGCCCAGCTGTTGCTGGTGGCACTGCGCGGAACGCCCGCCCCGACCCGGGCAGCGGCGCTCGGTCCGTTGAGCCCGGCGCTCGCCGCCGTCGCTGCCTGTGTCGTGGGCTACGCCACATCGGGAGTCGGTTCGCCGGCCGTGGGGCCGCCCCTCGCCACTGCAGCCGGCTTCGGCCTGGTCACCCTGGCGCTCGGCCCGATCCTGCTCGGCCGGGATGTCCTGCGGGTGGGCCTGGGGATGATCCTGCTGGTCACCGCCGCCGAGTTGATCCGAGCCGGCCTGGCCGGTACGCCCGGGCCGCTCGAGCAGGTCGTGTCGGCCGGCGCGATCGTAGCCGTGCTGGGTGCCACCGCGGCCATCGCCGCGAGCGTCCTCGCCTCCGGCCACAACCTGTCGGTGGATGGGTCGGCGCCGCGCGAGACGCTCTTCGAAGCCCATCCCGTGGCCCAGGCGCCGCGCCCGGCAGCATCGGCGGCCGGGGCACGCCGACCAGGCGCCGGCAAGCGACCGACCGGCCCAGCCGCGGCACCCCGGCGCGATGCCGCCGCCCACCAGCTGACCCTCGAAGAGCGCCTGCGCCGGGTCGCGGATCCGGCCGAGCCGGCGATCGCCGAGGCCGACGCCGAGCTGAAGATCGCCGAGGCCGACGATCCGGCGCCGGGGACCCCTGCATGAGCCTGCTGCCGTTCCTGGTCATCTCGTTCGGCGCCGCCGGGGCAGGCCTGCTGGGCCGGCGCTGGCCCCGGATCGAGATTGCGATTGGCCTGGTCAGCCTCCTCCTGGCCACGATCGCCGCGCTGGCCATCACGCCCGGCGACCAGCTCAAGCTGGGTTCGGGCGAGGTCCTCGTGGCAACCGCCTACGGCAGGTTGTTCCTGGCCCTTGGCGCAGCCCTGGGCCTGCTCCTGTGCCTGGTTGGGCTGGCCACGACGTGGCAGGCCAACTTAGCGGCTGCGATCCTGGTCGGCCTGGGTGGGACGGCCCTGGCACTGTCCGTCGGCGATCCGCTGATCGCCGTCCTGGTCCTGGTCGCGACCTCGATGGGCAGCTCCCTCGTGACCCTCAACGCCTCGCTGACCGGCGGCGCGGCGCGGGCCCTCATTCGCCATCTCCGGGTGATCACCCTGACCGGCGCACTGGCCATCGTGGCGGTTGCCTGGGCGGCTCCGTCGCTCCAGGGCATCGGCGGCGATGCCGAGGCCTTCGGGCTGGCCGACCTGGCGATCGTGCTGGCCGTGGCCATCCGCTTTGGCGCCATCCCGTTCCACCGGCCGGTCGCCCGGCTGGCCGACAGCGCGCCGAGCCAGACGATCCCGGTGCTCCTGGTCTGGGGTCCGGCGGCCCTCGCCGTCGTGGTCCTGGCCGTCACCGATGGATCCTCGGTGGCCCTGTTCACGCCCTACGGAATCGGGCGAGCCCTGATCGTGTCGGTCGCCACCATCGGCCTGGTCCTGGGCGCGATCGGGGCCTGGCTCCAGGATGACCTTGAGCACGTGGTGGGTTACTCGATCGTCCAGGACGCCGGCTTCGTCCTGCTCGGCCTGGCCATCGCCGGATCGGCCGGTCACGAGCCGGCAAGGCTGTGGCTGCTGATCCTGGTCGCGGCCAAGACCGCCTTTGCGGCGTGGGCCAGCGTGGTCCGAGCGCGGTTCCAGACGACGGACCTGGCCGAGCTGGGTGGCTGGGGACGGCGCTCGCCGATGCTCCTGATCGCCCTCGTCGGGATCGCCCTGGGCACGATCGGGGTCCCGGGGCTGCTCGCCTGGAACGTTCGCACGTCACTGGCCCAGGATGCCGCGGGCGGGACGCTGGCCGGCCTCGTCGTGATCGGCGGCCTCGCCGCGCTGG
>JBBRIV010000244.1:0-4742 GCA_038220425.1 Candidatus Limnocylindrales bacterium | reverse complement strand
CGCCAAGACCGCCCTAAATCCGGCCGAGCCGGACTGGCAGACGCGAGCCAGGGCCCTCACGGAGGGTGCTGGGTTCGACTTCGTGATCGAAGCTGCGGGAGTCCCGGCCGGCCTCGAGGCCGCGGTTTCATTGGCTGCTCGCCGTGCCCGGCTACTTGTCTACGGCGTGGCCCGACCCGGGGACACGGCCGCGATCGCGCCGTATGAGGTGTATGCGCGCGAGCTGACGATCCTTGGAACCGCTCTCAATCCGTATACCCACCTGCGCGCGGTGTCACTCCTTCAGTCGCTGCCTCTTGGTGTGATCGGCCTCGGCGTATTTCCCCTGGCTGCCTACGAGGACGCGTTCAGGGCCCAGCAGGAGCGACGCTTCATGAAGGTTGTCATCGCACCACAGCTCGCCTGATCCAGCAATCGCTTCAGACTAAGCGGAGCCAAAGCCGTCGGGTTGTCAGAAGGGTCTGATGTTGAAGATATCGTATATCGTTGTAAGATAAGCGTCGTTCCGGCGGCACGCGCCGGCCGCGCGGTTCAACTCTCTGGCCATGAAGGGGATGAGCGTGTCCAACGGGGCGCCGGTTCCGCCCACGGTGAATTCCGATGCGGATCTGGCTGAGCGACTTGACCTATACCGAATGCAGCATCGTCTGCGCCTGTTCGAGCAGCGGGCGAACGAGCTCTACGTCGATGGTCTGATCCGGGGCACGTCGCATCTGGCCACGGGCCAGGAGGCGATCGCGACCGGGTTCGCCGCCGCGATGCGTCCCGACGACTACACCTTCTGTACGTATCGTGGTCACGATCACGTGGTGGCCAGGGGTGTTTCGATGGCTGCTGTGTACGGCGAGCTGATGGGTCGCGAAGGCGGCCTGATGGGAGGCAAGGGCGGCTCGATGCACCTGATCAGCCCGGAACATGGCGCCCTCGGGTCCTATGCCATCGTTGGCGCCCATCTCCCCATCGCCGCCGGTGCCGCCTGGTCCGCCCAGTACCGCGGAACGGAGCAGGTCGCTGTGTGCTTCTTCGGCGATGGCACGACGAACATCGGCGCCTTCCATGAAGCACTCAATACGGCCGTGGTCTGGAAACTGCCCGTGATCTTCGTGTGCGAGAACAATCAGTACATGGAGTACACCCCGATCGGCAGCGTCACGGCGGTGGCTCATCCAGCGGCCGACCGCGCCTCGGCGTATGGCCTCGCAAGCATCCTAATCGACGGCAACGACGTCGACGTCGTGCTGGCCACGGCCCGACGGGCGATTGCCAACGCCAGGCAAGGTGGCGGCCCTGCCCTGATCGAGGCTGAGACGTACCGACATGGTGGCCACTCGCGGGCCGACCCGGCGTCATACCGGCCGCCCGACGAGGTGCGCGCCTGGATGGCTCGCGATCCGCTGCCGAACTACCGCGCCCGGCTGTTGGCCGCGGGGGCTTCTGAGTCGGTCCTCCAGGAGATCGAGCAAGCCGTGGCGAGTGAAGTGGAGCGGGCTATCGATCAGGCGACATCGATGCCGCCCCCAGACGGCGCCCGGGTTCTCAACGACCTGTGGGCGAACGGAGGCTCGGCGTGGCGGAACTGACCTATCGCGGAGCAGTTGCGGCGGCCCTTACCCAGGAGATGGACCGGGACCACAACGTGGTCTTCTTGGGCGAGGACGTGGCCGCCGCTGGGGGCGTGTTCAAGGCCACTCCGGGCTTGCTAGATCGCTTCGGACCGCTCCGCGTTCGCGACTGCCCAATCGCCGAGCAAGCGATCCTCGGCCTGGCTATGGGCGCCGCAATGACCGGTCTACGACCGGTTGCCGAGATCATGTTTAGTGATTTCTTCGCCGTATGTTGGGACCTCATTGCGAATGAGATCGCCAAGACGCGCTACATGTCGAATGGCAAGATCACCCTGCCGTTGGTCATCCGGACGGCCAATGGCGGCGGGATTCACTTTGGCGCCCAGCACAGTCAGAGCGTCGAGAACTGGGCGATGATGATTCCGGGCCTGAAGGTCGTCGCGCCGTCCAATGCAGCCGATATGAAAGGTCTGCTCGCCGCCGCCATCCGCGATCCTGATCCAGTGATCGTCTTCGAACACAAGAACCTGTACGCAACCAAGGCAGATGTGCCCGAGGGCGAATACGTCCTTCCGCTGGGGGAGGCAAAGGTCGTCCGGCATGGTCCGCACGCGACCGTCGTCGCCTTGGCCGCAATGGTTCCGGTTGCGCTCCGGGCGGCGCAGCTCCTGGCGGCCGATGGGATCGAGGTCACCGTGATCGACCTGCGATGCCTCGTACCACTCGATACGGCGACCCTGCTCAACTCAGTTCGTGAGACCGGCTGGCTGTTCACGGTCGAGGAGAACCCGCGGTTGTGTGGCTGGGGTGCTGAGGTTGCCTCGATTGCCGCGGAAGAAGCGATCGACTCGTTGTCGGGCCCCATCATCCGCATCACAACTCCGCACCTCCCGCTGCCCGCGGCGGAGGAGCTCGAAGCCCTCGTCCTGCCTTCGCCCGAACGGGTCGCGGCGACCATCACTCGAACCTTGCGATGACCGACGACGGTACGCGCCCAGCTCCAGGACCGGATCTGTTTCTCGTGCGAGGGAAAGTCGCCCTGGTCACGGGGGCGGCCGGTGACTTTGGGCGCAACATCGCCATCGGCCTGGCCCGGGCCGGCGCAGCAGTCTTTGCTACCGATCTGGATGGGTCCGCCGCCGAGGAAACCGCCCGCCAAGTTCGGTCGGCCGGAGGCCAGGCGGCCGTCTGGCCGGGCGACGTGACCAACCCGGCCGACGTTGGGCTCGTCATGGACCATCTGGACGCTGCCTATGGGCGACTCGACATCCTGGTCAACAACGCCGGAATCAACCCACGCCAGGGACCACCCGAGGACTTCCGGATAGTCGTCTGTGACACGGTCCTCGCGACGAAACTAACGGCGTACTTGCGCTTCGCCCAGGCCGCGGCCCGGCGGATGATCGTCGGCGGTCGTGGCGGCAGCATCATCAACGTGAGCTCGATCGCGAGCGATAGCGCATTGGGACGGGGCAACCTCGCCTTCGGAGTGAGCAAGGCCGGGGTCGACCAGCTGACGCGGGAGTTGGCGATTGCCTGGGCGCACGAGCGGATCCGGGTGAACGCGATCCAGCCCTGCCAGTTCCTCGCCAAAGGGATCCGCGCCCAGGTTCAGGATCCAGACCAGGCCGCCGTCGTGGCCAGGATGATCAGCGGGATACCCCTCGGCCGGATGGGCGATCCCGAAGAGGTAGTCGGTCCGGTCCTGTTCCTGGCATCCCCCGCCAGCTCCATGGTCACAGGCATTGTGTTGGCCGTTGACGGCGGCAACGGAGCGCTTAACCCAGGCGGGAGCCTGCCCACCCAGTCCTGACACCCACATTGGCCAATCGATCGAGGAGTTAGTAGTTGGATCGCCTCAAGCAGCTCGTGATCAACTCCAACGACATCGAGCCGTTCATCCACCCGGGTGACCCGGCCTATCAGTCCCAGCACGTCCTGGGCAGCGAGTCGACTGGCCTGCACGACCTCTTCCTAAATCGCGGCACCGTCGCGCCGCAGGCTGGTTTGGGTGGTGGCAACCATCCCGACAACGTGGAGATCTATTACGGCCTTAGCGGGCTCTGCCTGGTCGACCTCGGCGGCGATCCGGATACCGGTGTCGGCGGCGAGACGTTTGAAATCGGGCCGGGTTCCGTCGTCTATATCCCCGCCGGTACGTTCCACCGCCTGCGCAACGTCTCCGACGAACCGTTTGTCCTGCTGACGCTGTGGCCCGAGTCGGCCAAGCGCGGCGCCAACGGCATTCACGACATGCGCCTCGACACCTGGGCAACCGGGTTCCGGCTCCGGCCGGGTCGCGAACTGGCCTCGACAGACCAATCGCGGCGAGTCATCGACAACGGTCGGGATCCGCTCCACCCCTGACGACGCGAGGCCATCGCGGTGCGGATCACGGGCGTCCGGACAATCACTTGCGACATCCCACTGCCGCGCCCGATCGTCATGGGCTCGCTCCGCTTTGACTCGCGAGAGTACGTGGTGGTCATCATCGAGACCGACGAAGGTGTGCACGGATTCGGCTGTGGGATGACCCGGGGTGCGCCTGTTGGAGCGATCGTCGAACGCAACCTGGCGCCCCTCCTGCTCGGCAAGGACCCGCTCCTGTCCGAACTTCTCTGGCAGCGTCTCTACGACCAGAATCTGACCATCGCGGGCCAGGGCATCTTCATGCGTGCTCTGAGCGCCGTGGACATCGCTCTGTGGGACATCAAAGGCCATGTTGCCGGTCTGCCGATCTGGGCACTCCTGGGTGGAGCCCGCGAGCTCGTACCGGTGGCGGTGGCCGGTGGCTATGCCCAGGACAGCCACGGGCTCGACGAGCTCGCCCGCGAAGTCGACGACTATGCCGGGCGGGGGTTCTCGATGATCAAGATCAGTGCCGGTGACCTCGCCAGCGATACACGGCGAATTCAGACGGCGGTTGAAACGGTCGCAGGTCGTGCGGCTGTTGCCTATGATGCCCACTGGGCCTGGCGCGACCTCCTGGACGTCGTGCCAGTGGTCCGCGACTGGCTGGGCTTGGGGTTGGCCTTCGTGGAAGACCCGTTCGCGCCTGAGCTGTGGACGTTGGCGGCGGAGTTGCGAAGGACGGTGGCCATCCCCCTGGCCCTCGGCGAAGATGCAACCGGCCGCTGGGCCTTCGAACGTCTGTTCGCGCAGTTCACCCCGGACCTG
>JBBRIV010000243.1:0-4762 GCA_038220425.1 Candidatus Limnocylindrales bacterium | reverse complement strand
CACCAGCCAGTCGCCCGGGGTTGCATCGCCCAGGTCGTCGCGCTGGTTGACCGAGGCGAACAGGTCACTCGTCCCCGGGTAGTAAGCCAGGCCGACCGGTGCCCGGATCCCACTGGTGTCCACTCGCAGGTCGCTGCCGTCTGGCAGGAACGACAGGACGGCCGCTGTATCCGCCGACGTCGGGACGCAGTGGTCGCACGGCGCACTAACGCCCAGGTGGAGGCGGCCGTCGGGCCCCAGCACGAGCTCATTCACCTCGCCGCCCGCCGCCGACAGATCCACGACCGTCCGATGGGCCGCGAACGTCGCTCCGGCCAGGCCGCTGTAGGCGACGACACCACTGGCCGAGGCCACGTACAGGGCGTCATCGAGCCAGACCAGGCCCAGGGCGGTGTGCAGGCCGCTGATCACCTCGACGGGGGTCGACCCGGCGGCCGCGACCAGCCAGACTCCATCGGCACCGCTATCGGTGTAGGCGGCCGTTGCCACCCATAGCCGGCCCTGCCGGTCGAATGCAAACGCCGAGACCTGGCGGATCCGGCTCGCGAATACCGTAGCGGCCAGTCCGGCCTGTCCCTGCAGCCCGGCGCCGATCGACGTCAGCCCGGTACTGCTGGCAGTGGATCCGGCCGACCCAGCGGGACTGGTCGGCGTCGCCCCGCCCGCACAGCCGGCGAGAAGGGCGGCGGCAGCCAGGACGGCCAGAATGCGTCTCATGGGCACAGGCTAGCCGCTGAGCCTTGCGCCCGGATGACGACTTGCACTGCCCTGTCATGCTGGTCCGGCAGCACGCCAGGAGGCCGATGAACGAGACACACGCCAGTCAGCGGGCAGGCTCCGAGCGCCCGGCCGGGATGTGCCTGGGATCGGGCCACCTCGTCGTCTACGGCAACCCGGCGTTCGTCTCCACCTTTGGTTCAAGTTGCATCGGCATGCCTGCTCGCGAGACGATGCTGAGCCTGCCGCCAGAAGCATTTGAGCTGCTCGACCGGGTGCTCGCCCGGGGCCGGCCACTGGCCCGCTGGATCACGGTCGGGGCGCAGGATTGGAGGTTGACCGCCATGCCCCGACTTGATGTCGAGACGGGCGAAGCCTATGGCGTGTCGTTCCACCTGCGCCGGCGCAGCGACCTGCCCGTGCTCCGGGACGCCCGTCCGCCGGCCGACCCTGGCCGGGAGTGGATCAGCCCACCGTCACCGTGATCCGGTGGTGGCCCCGGGCGCCATCGGGTGCTGGATCGCTGAGCTGATCGGTCTGCACGGTGCCGGTACCGTCCGTTGAGCGAACCTCGATGGAGTGCTGCCCCGCGGGAGCCTCCCAGGGCAGGAGCCACTGGACCCAGGTCGCCTTGGAAATCGCCTGGCTGATCTGGGCCGGCTGCCAGGCGCCGTCATCGATCTTGACCTCGACTCCCGTGATCCCCCGGTCGGGTGCCCAGGCGATCCCGGCCAGGTTGGTCCGTCCGGTTGGCAGGTGCGCGCCGCCCTGGGGCAGGTCAATCCGGGACTGGGTCAGGATCGGGCCGTCCTTGGCCCAGCCAAGCGGGATCCAGTAGCCATCGACGGCTTCGCGGGTGGTCAGCTCGATCGAGGCCAGCCATTTGGTCGCCGACACGTAGCCGTACAGGCCGGGCACGATGAGCCGGGCCGGGAACCCATGGTCGGCCGGCAGGGGGACCCCGTTCATGCCCACCGCGATCATCGGCTCGCGACCGTCGGCCAAGGCGTAGTCGGTCGGGAAGCCAACCGTGAAGCCGTCCACCGATCGGCCCACGATCTGGGTCGCGCCGGCGGCCACGCCGGCCATCTTCAGGACATCCTTCAGGCGGACACCCGTCCACAGGGCGTTGCCCACCAGGTTCAGGCCCGGCCGATTGCCCGACGGTACGTCGTTGCTGACGCAGGCGATCGTGACGTACTGCTCGATCAGGGGCATGGCCAGGAGCTCGTCATAGGTAAAGGACAGCGGGTGGTCGACCATGCCCTTCACGTCGAGCTGCCAGGCATTGGCGTCCACCTGGGGCGTCAGCAGGGTCGTGTCGATCTTGTAGAACTGGTTGTTGGGCATGACGATCGGGGTGATCCCCGGGACGCTGAACGACTCCGTGGAGGTGAGCGGCGGAACCGGATTGAGGACGGCCGGCAGGCGCGAGGTGCTGACCACGCCGGTCGGGTGCTGGCTGTTGACCAGCGAGCGTCCGACGCTACCGACCACGACGGCTCCGCCCAGGGTGCCGGCGCTGGCAATCAGGAATCGGCGGCGGGTCCACTCCGCGCTGCCCGAGCGCGCCGCGGCCCGGGCCGACCCGTCGCCGGCACGACGCTTGCTTACGACGGCTGCCGGACGGCTCTCGCTTGACGCGGATCCGGGACGCAAGCTGAGCAGGCCGCGGAGCGTCACGAGGGCGGCCCCAACGGCCAGGATCGTGACCACGATCGCGACCACCTTGGAGGTCAACGGCTGCTGCAACGCCGCAAAGCCCGCCACCACGCCGAAGCCGAGAAAGATCGAAACGCCGGTCTGAAACCGGCGGGCGGCCAGGACGCCCGTGATCAGGGCGATGGCCAGAGCACCGATCAGCACGGCCGCATTGAGGACCGGCTTGTCGTTCGTGCCGAAGAGCGACACCATCAGCTCCTTGGCGCCGGCCGGCTGGAGCGCGATCACCAGGCTGCCCACGGCGGTCACCAGCGACGGCGCGTCCTTGATCAGGCCGGCCAGCAGCTCACTGACCGCGATCGCGACGCCCCCGGCCGCAAGCCCGGCGAGGGCGCCCGGCCAGGCGCCGAGCAGGCGGGCCGGCAGACCGGCGGGTTGAGGAACAGATGGCGTGGTTGGACGGTTCATGACGACACCCTAGCGCGACGATGTGACAAACGCGTGTCGCGGCGTAGCCCGGCGTCACGACGCTGTCACGAATCGATCAGTAGGATGACGGGCCATGCCAGTCTCCTCGTCTCGCCCAATCCTCGTCGTCGACGATGACGCCAAGATCGTTCGGCTTGTCCGGGCCTACCTGGAGCGTGAAGGCTACCGGGTGACCGAGGCGTCCGACGGACGGGCCGCCCTGGCCGCCGTCGAACGCGACCAGCCGATCCTGATCGTGCTTGACCTGATGCTGCCCGAAATCGATGGCCTGTCCGTGGTCCGCTTCATCCGGCGCTCAAGTGACATACCAATCATCATCCTGTCCGCCCGGGGGGCAACGGCCGACCGAATCACCGGTCTGGCCACGGGTGCTGACGACTACCTGCCCAAACCGTTCTCACCGGCCGAGCTGGTGGCCCGGGTCCAGCGGGTCCTCGCCCGGGCCGGCCCCGGGTTGGCTGCCGAGCAGCGACCCGACGACATGGAACCCCTCGTCCACGGTCAGCTGGTGGTCGACCGCGAACGCCACCTCGTGGAGTTGGCCGGGCAACCGGTGGCCCTGACGGCGATCGAATTACGCCTGCTGGTCTCCCTCCTGGAAGCCAACGGCCGAGTGCTCACCCGCGACCAGCTGCTCGACGCGGTCTACGGCCTGGACGCTGAAGCGGTCCTGGAGCGGACGATCGACGTCCATGTCGGGCGCCTTCGGGACAAGCTCGACGACACGGCCGGTGAGCCCCGCTTCGTGGCCACCGTGCGCGGCGTCGGCTATCGGTCGACCGCTCGACCCGAACCGGTCGACGTCGCGCCAGGACCTCCGGGCGAGGCAGCCCGGTGACCGCCGGCCGGGGACGACGTCCGGGCTGGTCCCGGGGCGTGGGTGCCCGGATCGCCCTGGCCGCAGTGCTGACCACCCTCCTGGCGGTGGCGATCGTGGCGTTCGGGGTGATCGTGGTCGGAGGGTCCGTCTTCGCCGACCTGATGCAACGACACGGGGCGACGGCTGAGAGCGCCCATGAGATGTTCGACCAGTCGATCACGTTCGTTCTGATCGCAGCGATCGGTGCCGCGATCGCCGTCGGAGTGGTCATGGCGGTCATCCTCGGCCGGCGGCTGGCCCGGCCACTGGCCGAGATCGGATCCGCCGCCCGGACGGTTGCCGCCGGCGACTACGCGGTGCGCGTGCCGCGGCGGGGGCCCGAGGAGATCGCCAGCCTGGCCGATTCGTTCAACCAGATGGCCGCCAGCCTCGAGGAACAGGAGCGGATGCGCCAGGAGTTCATTGCCAACGCCGCCCACGAGCTGCGCACGCCCCTGACCAACCTGCAGGGCTACCTCGAGGGCCTCCGCGACGGCGTCATCCCGGCTGATCGGGCGACCTTCGAGTCGCTCTGGGACGAGGCCGAGCGGCTGGTCAGGCTGGCGGCCTCGCTCGACACGTTGGCCGCCGGCGATGCCGCCGAACGACCGGCCCGGCTGGTCGAGGTGGACGTCCTGGCCGCGGTGCGATCGGCCGTGGAGCTCACGGCCCCGGGCTTCGAACGGGCCGGGATCAGCCTGGCGGTGGACCTGCCCGGGCAGCTGGCGGCCCAAGCCGACCCGGACAGCCTGGCCCAGGTCCTGGGCAACCTGCTCCAGAACGCCATGCGCTACACGCCCCGTGGCGGCCGAGTCGTGATCCGGGCGGAACGCCGGCCGGCTGACATCCTGGTCTCGGTGACCAACAGCGGTGAGGGCATCCCGGCCAGCGAGCTGGCCCACGTCTTCGAGCGCTTCTACCGGGTCGACAAGTCGCGTGACCGGGTCCACGGCGGAGCCGGGATCGGATTATCGATCGTCCAGCAGCTGGTTGAGGCAGCCGGTGGCCGGGTGGGCGCCGAGTCGGACAGTGGCA
>JBBRIV010000242.1:0-4766 GCA_038220425.1 Candidatus Limnocylindrales bacterium | reverse complement strand
GCCGGCGATCGCAATCCGGAGCGTCCCGGGATCGAGGGTCACTGGCTTGCCACCCTGGCCGGCAGCATCGGCCGGACTCAGGCCGGCGGCCTCCAGGACGGCGGCGTCGGCCAGGTGGCCATTGCCGGCGGCCCCCGCGATCCGGCCCCAGTTCGGGTCGCGCCCGTGGGCTGCCGCCTTGACCAGGGAACTGCCGACCACCGACCGGGCAACCGCTCGCGCGCCGGCGTCGTCGACGGCCCCGGATACCTGGCAGGTCAGCAACGTCGTGGCGCCCTCGCCGTCCGCGGCCTGCTGTCGGGCAAGGTCACGGGCCACGCCTTCGATCGCCCGGCCGAGCTGCCGGGCAGCGTCCGAGCCGGGCCGGACGGGCGCCGTTCGGCTGGCCCCCGATGCGAGCACGAAGACCGTGTCGTTGGTGCTCGTGTCGCCGTCCACGGTGAGCTGATTCCAGGTGCGCGCCGCGGCCGGCCTGAGCAGGTCGTGGAGGTGGGCGGGCTCGATCGCCGCGTCGGTCAGGATGATCGAGAGCATCGTCGCCATCCCGGGGTGGATCATGCCCACGCCCTTGGCACAGCCGCTGACGGTGACCGAGCGCACGGCAAAACCGTCGGCGTCGGGCAGGGCGATGACCGTCGTCGCCAGCTTGGTCCGCGAGTCGGTGGTGCGCAGGCCCACGGCCACGGCCTCCCAGCCGGAATCGGTTTCGGCCAAGCCGGCCGGCACCAGGGCGGCCAGTCCCGCCTCCACTTTGTCCAGGGGCAGGCGCGGTCCGATGATCCCGGTCGAGAGGTGCAGGGTCCGGTCTACCGGCACGCCGGTCGCCTGGGCCAGCAATCGAGCGACCTCCAGCTGGTCGGCGTCGCCTGGGGCGCCGGTCGCCGCATTGGCACAGCCCGAGGTGGCGATGATCGCCTCGGCCCAGCCATAGCCGCCGTCGCCCGCGGCTGCCGAGGCTCGCAGGTGGGTCCGGCTGAGCTGGACCGGCGCGGCTGCGAAGGGGTGCTGGGTGAACACGGCGGCAGCCGCAGCCGGACCGCTCGTCGTGCGCACAACCGCCAGGTCCGGGCGGCCGCTGGCCTTGATCCCGGCGGCCAGCGCACCGGCTGCAAAGCCACCGGGCAGGACGGCCATCCGCTCGATCGTGGGCAGGTCGATCGGCAGGGCACGCAATGGCTCGGCGGTCCCGCCGGAGCGCCCGTCGGTGGGCGTCATGGGGCGAGAGGCAACTGTTCGAGGCCGGTCGTCTCGGTCAGGCCGTGGACCAGGTTGAATGCCTGGACGGCCTGCCCGGCCGCACCCTTGACCAGGTTGTCGAGCACCGAGATCACCAGGATCCGGCCGGTTCGCTCGTCGAACGAGACGTGGATCCGGGCCTCGTTGCTGCCGGTCACGTGCTTGGTGGCAGGCGCCGCCGGGACCACGCTGACGAACGGCTCGCCGGCATAGGCACCCTGGAACAGGTCATCCAGCTCGGCCTGGCTGGTCGGCCTGGTCGGCCGGACGTGAGCGGCGGCCAGGATTCCTCGGGTCATCGGGATGAGGTGGGGCAGGAAGTCGATCCCGCTTGCACCGGGGTTGTCCCGGCCGGCTGCCGCAGCGGCGGCCCCGATCTCCTGTTCAATCTCGGCGATGTGACGATGGCCACCGATCCCGTAGGCCCGGACGCTCTCGTTGATCTCGCCGAACATGTTCTCGGGCCTGCTGTCCCGGCCCGCCCCGGATACCCCGCTCTTGGCATCCACGACCACGTCGCCAAGGAGGCCCGCCCGGGCCAGCGGGGCCAGGGCGAGGATGGAAGCCGTGGCGTAGCAGCCGGGTGAGCCCACGATCCTGGTCGGCCGGGTGCCCAGGGCGCTGAGCTCGGCTCGGTGCAGCTCGGGCAGGCCGTAGACCGCCTGGGCGAGGAGGTCCGGCCGGGCATGCTCGAAGTGATACCAGCGGGGGTAGTCGGCGGGATCTCTGAGCCGGAAGTCGGGACCCAGGTCGATCACCGTGGCGCCTGCCGCGAGGATCGCCGGGACGCGTTCGACCGCCACGCCGTGGGGCAGGGCGAGGAAGACCGTGTCGGCCTCGGGGATGTCCTCGCTGATCGTGAGCTGGGTCGCGGCGAGGTGGGGGTGGACGGTCTCGACAGGCTCGGCGCTCCTACCTCGCCCGGCGAGACCGACCAACTCCACAGCAGGATGCCGAGCCAGGATGCGGACCAGCTCGGCCCCGGCGTAGCCAGTGGCGCCAATGACGGCGACGCGGATTCGTCCGTCCGGCGCGCCCTGCCGGCGACCCGTCCCGATTGACGTCTCGGATGACTCGAGGCCCGCGCTCACGGGCGCAGCCAGCCCCTCGCCGGAGGCCGCCTCGAAACCCAATCGAAACCAGGATGGATCGCCGTCATGACCGCATGACTATACAGGGGTGGCGCATAGTCATGCAAGACTGGCGATTTCGGGATGAGGCGTGGCGCCGCCGCCGCCTTGTGGTTCCTGGGGCGCGACAAACGATGCCGTACATGAGCCATTGAGCTGGAATTGCGGTCACCCGTCGGCGCCCGGTCAAGAGCTGAGCTCGCTCTACGTTTCGTGACTCCCTGTCCCGGAGGGCCGGGGCTCGGTCGGCCTCGAAATCGGCTCGTAGCCTGCCCCTGGCCCTGAGGTCGTGGCGTTTGGAGCGTCACAGGAACCATCGAGGTAGCGGGGGCGCTGGCGACCGGTCCCTGTGGATGGCCGGCGATGCTCCGAATCCAGATTGCAACTAGTCCTACCGGACTCCTAGGGGTTATCATGCCCACTCCCGGCGCGCCAGGACGCGTCAGCCCATGATCAGGAGCTCCATTCGATGCCAACTGCCCTCCCTGCGGGACCCGCCGGCGCTCTGCCGCCAGCTCGCATGATCGACCCCCGCGGACACCGCTTCGGTGCCGGCCTGTCGGCGATCCTCATCGCGGCGTCGTTTGTCCTCGACCAGCCACTTGGCGTGGCCCTGGCGTTCCTGTCGATCGGGGTCAGCGGCGCGTTCGGCCTGAAGTACTCGATCTATGGCGCCATCTGGCGCCGGATCGTGAAGTTCGCCCACCTGGGCAAGACCGAGATGGAGCACGAGTACCCACCGCGCTTCGCCCAGGTCTTCGGCAGCGTCGTCCTGGCTGTCGCCCTGCTCGGCTTTGCCGTCGGGCTGCCGATCGTCGGCTGGGGCCTGGCCGGTGCGGTTGCCGCGCTCCAGACGCTCCTGGCCACCACCGGTTATTGCCTGGGCTGCCGCCTGTACTTCCTGCGCTGGTGGGTGCCCAGCGTGGTGACCCGCCTGTGGACCCGCGGCGCGGCCGGTCCCAAGACGACGCCCCTCCGCTACAGCTGATCTCCGGCGGCTCATCGCCGCCAGCCGTGTTTGCTGGCAACCTGGCCGGCCACGCACGAGTCCTGCTCACGATCCGGGGCGCGGCACTGAATCGGGCCGAGTGTTCCGACCAGAAGGCCGCCCACAGCGGCATTTGGCACGAACTCTCCTGGCCGGGGGCCCGCCGAGGGCTTGCGAGCGCTACAGGCAGCGGATCGGCAGGCTGGCCGCGCCGGGCTCCTGGCCACCGACCGCACTTCGTCGAGATGTCGCCACCAGCCGGCGTATGGTGAAGTCGAGCAGAAATCCAGGGTCGAGAGGGGCTGCTCGCCCGCTCCCGGTGCACGAACGTGGCGTCCGACGACCGCGCGGACAGCTCCGCGGACCTGAACTTGTCGATACCGTGCCTGCCGGCGACAACTCGACGAAGCTGGCCGGCCGCCGGATCGAACCCCGCCGCCTGCAGCCTCGAGTTTCTGCCAAATGCCGCTACCAGCGGCCGTATGGTCGGTCGCGAGGGGTTTGGGGGTCGAAGCGGACGTTCGGCCGGAGTCGCCACGCACGAATCCTGCTCTCGACCCGTGGCGCGGGCGGAACCGGGCCCAGGTCCGACCGTAACGCCGCCCACAGCGGCATTTGGCAGAAACTCGGTGGGTGCGGGGGCTGGGCAAACGTGGCAGCCGCGGAGCCGGCGGCGAGGCGCCGCATGCCCCTCGGCCAGGCGGCCAAGCAGCCGGGGCAGGCCCCGCGGCCAGGCGGCCAAGCAGCCGGGGCACGCCCCGCGGCCAGGCGCCGCGGCAGGCAGCGGACCCAAGCCCCGCGGCCAGGCGCCGCGGCAGGCAGCGGACCCAAGCCCCGCGGCCAGGCGCCGCGGCAGGCAGCGGACCCAAGCCCCATAGCAACACCTCGCCACAACCCCCTTGCGCCGGCCCTAGGCATATACGTATACTCCTACTTATAGCGAGTCCGCGGAGCTGGGAGTTACGATGCATCCGTGCCGAACAAGACCATCTACGTCTCCGATGGAGACCTGTCGCTCTTCCAGCGTGCCCAGGACATCGCCGGGGGCAATCTGTCGGCGGCGATCTCGAGCGCGCTCCGTCGTTACGTCGACGTCGAGAAGGGCCGCGACGAGGGCTACGACGAGATTTCCGTCCGGGTGGGCCTCAAGTCCGGCAAGTCCGGCCGCAAGGTCCGCTTCTCGGGAATCCTGGTCGGCGAGTGGTTCAATCCATCGGGCAGCCGGGCCGAGGTCTACCGCGTCTACCGCGGGCGGACGGGCAAGTACGTCATCCACATCGAGCGCCAGCCCGACTGGTGGGCCCTCGATGCCGAGGGCAAACCGGCCGGCAGGTGGTCCTGGCTGGGCCTGGGCAACTACACCTACGGGAGCATCCCCGGGGAGTCCACGATCGAGGTCGTCGATTCGCTCG
>JBBRIV010000241.1:0-4789 GCA_038220425.1 Candidatus Limnocylindrales bacterium | reverse complement strand
CTTCCGGGCCGACCCGACCCGGACCGACGATCCGGTCCTGGCGGCTCTCCTGGAGCTGGTCGAACCGGGTGACCGCTGGCTGGACGTTGGTGCCGGGGCCGGTCGCTTTGCCCTGCCCCTGGCCCGCGCCCTGGCGCCGTCGGGCGGTGAGGTCGTGGCCCTGGACGCCTCGCCGTCCATGCTCGAGGGGCTCAACGAGATTGCCGCCGAGCACGCAATCGGCAACGTCCGGCCAGTCCATGGCCGCTGGCCACCACCGGATCCCGAGGCTGCCGCGTACGGCGCCGACGTCGTCCTGATGGCCCACGTGGGTTACGACGTCGAGGCGATCGGAGCGTTCCTCGATGCCCTCGAGGCCGCGGCCCGGCGGAGCTGCGTGGCCGTCCTGATGGAGCAGGTCCCCGCCGCTGGTGCCGATCCGTTCTGGCCGCTCGTCCACGCCGAGTCGCGTCAATCGCTGCCGGCCCTGCCCGAGTTCGTGGCGCTGCTCCAGGCTCGCGGCCGGGCCAGTAGCGTGACCCGCCTGCCGGTCGACTCCCGTCGGTTCGAATCGCGGTCGGCGCTCGAAGGCTTTGTCCGGCGCCAGCTCTGGATCGATCCCGGCGGCGCCAAGGAATCGCGCTTCCAGGCGGCCCTCGACCTGCTGGCCGTCGAGGGCGAGAGCGAGGGCACGAGTGAGGGCACGAGTGAGGCCGGCTGGACGATCCGGGGCCGAGGAGCCAACGACATCGGGATCGTCCGCTGGCAGGGATCGCGATGACGATGCCGCCGGAAGCCCTGCTGGCCGACTACCCAGGGCCTTTGGCCGAGATTGCCGAGCAGCTCCGGGTGATCGTCCGGGCGGCGGTGCCGGAGGCGATCGAGGCCGTGCGGCCGGGCTGGCGATTGATTGGCTATGACCTGCCCGTTGGGCGGCGGACGACGTTCTTCGCCTGGATCTGGCCCGAACCTGGGCATGTCCACCTGGGCTGGCCGCAGGGCATCCTCATGGCCGACCCCAAGCGCAAGCTGCGCGGGGCCGGAATCACCAAGCGCGCCCGCTGGCTGACGTTCACGTCGGGCGACCCGATCTCGGCCGAGGACTGCGTGGAATTCATGCATGAAGCGGCCCGGATCGCCGGCCTGTCCCGGTCCGAGCGGGCGGCCATCGCCGCCGACCAGGAGGCCCACCGCGGGTCGTCCTGACCGGTGCCTGGGCCGAGATGCGACTCACAGGTTTCCGATTCGAAACCTCGTTGACGGGTGAATGACCCCGGCCTAGCATGGGCGGCACGACCCTGGTCCCACGTGCGGCCGTTCGGTGTTGCGAAGGAGGACGGATGATCCCGGCTCAGTTCGACTACGTCCGACCGGCGGCCCTGCGGGAGGCGCTCCAGATCCTGGTTGATCGCGAGGGCGAAGCCAAGATCCTGGCCGGTGGCTACAGCCTTCTGCCGCTGCTCAAGCTCCGACTGGCCTCGCCCACCCTGCTGGTCGACATCCAGGACATCGATGGGCTGGACGAGATTATCGAGACCACCGACGGCCTGCGGATCGGTGCCCGGGCAACCCATCGCCGGATTCTCGAGAACCCGGTGGTCAGGACCGGGTACCCGCTCCTCGTGGACGCCGCCGGCGGGATCGGCGATCCCCAGGTCCGCAACTGGGGCACGATCGGCGGCTCATGCGCCCACGCTGACCCATCCTCCGACTGGCCGGCGGTGCTCCTTGCCACCCGGGCCAGCCTCGTCCTGCAGAGCGTCACAGGTGAGCGCACAGTCGCCGCCCGGAGCTTCTTCGTGGACACGTTCCAGACCGCGATCGAATCGACCGAGCTGCTGACCGAGGTCATGATCCCGCGTGCCGCCCGACCCTCAGGTGCCGCCTACGCCAAGCTCGAGCGCCGAGCCGGCGACTTCTCGACGGTTGGTGTCGCGGCCCAGCTCAGCCTGGGCCCGGATGGCCGGATCGCCTCGGCCGGGATCGGCCTGACGGCCGTCGCCGAGACGCCCTTCGCCGCGACCGGGGCCGAAGCGGCCCTGGTCGGCCAGCCACCCACCGAGGCAACGTTCCAGGCCGCCGGCATCGCTGCGGCGGCCGAGTCCCGTCCAGGCACCGACTCCCATGGACCTGCCGAGTACAAGCGAGCGATGGTCAAGGAAATGGTCGTCCGGGCGCTCCGTTCTGCGGCCGCTCGCGCGCAGGCCCAGCGGTAGGAGCACGAGATGACCACCCAGCACATCAAGCTCACCGTCAACGGCGAGGTCCACGAGGCGGACGTCGAGCCCCGCCTCCTGCTCGTCCACCTGATTCGCGACAACTTCCTGTTGACCGGCACGCACATCGGCTGCGATACCAGCAACTGCGGTGCATGCACCGTGCTGGTCGACGGCGAGAGCGCCAAGTCGTGCACGATGCTGGCCGTCAGCGCCGAGGGCCATGCGATCAAGACGATCGAGGGGATGGCCGACGGAGCCAACCTCCACCCGCTCCAGCAGGCATTCTGGGACCAGCACGGCCTGCAGTGCGGCTTCTGCACCCCGGGCATGATCATGCAGGCCTCGTGGCTGCTCGATCGCAATCCCGACCCCACCAACATGGAGATCCGCGAGGGAATCGCGGGCAACCTGTGCCGCTGTACGGGCTACGTGAACATCGTCAAGGCGATCGAGCAGGCAGCTGCCGAGCTGCGCGCCCCCGCCTCCTCCGACGCGCCGGCCGAGCCGGCCGCGGCCAGCTGAGCGAGGGCAACCACGATGGCCGACGCGACCGTTCAGGAAACTCCCCAGACCACCGCCGAGGTAGGCGGGATGGGCCATTCCGTCAAGCGCAAGGAAGACCCGCGCTTCATCCGCGGCCAGGGCGAGTACATCGATGACCTCAACCTGCCCGGTCAGCTCTGGCTGGATATCGTCCGCTCGCCATACGCCCACGCCAAAATCAAGTCCATCGACGCCTCGGAAGCCCTGAAGATCCCGGGCGTCGCGGCGGTCGTCACGGGCAAGGACCTGGACGGCTACAAGCTCGCCTGGATGCCCACCCTGGCCGGTGACATGCAGATGGTGCTGCCGGTGGACACCGTGATGTACCAGTCGCAGGAAGTGGCTGCCGTCATCGCCACGTCACGCTACGCGGCTGCCGACGGTGTGGCCGCGGTGATCGTCGACTACGAGCCCCTGCCGGTGATCGTCGACCCGTTCAAGGCGCTCGAACCGGACGCGTTCGTGCTGCGCCCCGATCGCGGTCCGGACAAGGCCAACAACCACATCTGGCACTGGGAGTCCGGCGACCGGGCGGCGACCGATGCGGCGATGGACGCCGCCGAGGTGCGCGTGGCGCAGGACATCTACATCCCCCGGATCCATGTTGCCTCGATCGAGACCTGTGGCTGCATCGCCGACTGGGATCCCGTTCGCCAGCAGTTGACGTTGCACATGACGTCCCAGGCGCCCCACGCCATCCGGACCGTCCTCGCGCTCGTGGCCGGCGGCGCCGGGCTGCCCATCTACGAGCACAACATCCGGGTCAAGACCCACGACATCGGGGGTGGCTTCGGGGGCAAGGTGCCGGTCTATCCGGGCTATGTCCTGGCGGTCGCGGCGTCGTTCCTGACGGGCAAGCCGGTCAAATGGATCGAGGACCGTTCCGAGAACCTGCAGGCCGACTCGTTTGCCCGCGACTACCACATCCACGCCGAGCTGGGCGCCACCAAGGCCGGCAAGATCACCTCGCTCAAGGTCAAGACGATCGCCGACCATGCCTACACCGACGCGGCGGCAGACCCGTCCAAGTTCCCGGCCGGCCTGTTCAACGTGATCACCGTCTCGTACGACTTCGACAACGCCTTCGTCGAGGTGGACGGCGTCTATACCAACAAGCCGCCCGGAGGCGTGGCCTACCGCTGCTCGTTCCGGGTGACCGAGGCGGTCCACGCGATCGAGCGGATGGTCGACATCCTGGCCCACGACATCGGCAAGGATCCGGCCCAGCTCCGGATGGAGAACTACATCCAGCCCGAGCAGTTCCCGTACAAGACACCTACCGGCTGGTCGTACGATTCGGGCGACTACCCGCGGGCGCTCCAGAAGGCGCTGGACATGATCGGCTACGACGACCTGCGCAAGGAGCAGCTCGAAAAGCGGGCCCGGGGCGAGCTGATGGGCATCGGGATCAGCTCCTTCACCGAGATCGTCGGAGCAGGGCCGTCCCACGACTTCGACATCCTGGGCATCAAGATGTTTGACAGCTGCGAGATCCGGGTCCATCCAACCGGCAAGGTTCTCGCCCGGATCGGCGTCCAGAGCCAGGGCCAGGGCCACGAGACGACGTTCGCCCAGATCATCGCCGAGAGCTGGGCTTTCCGGTGGCCGACATCAAGATCGAGTACGGCGATACCGACACCGCGCCCTACGGCCTGGGAACCTACGCCTCGCGCTCGACCCCGGTCGCCGGTGCGGCCACGGCGATTGCCGCCCGCAAGATCCGGGACAAGTCACGCAAGATCGCGGCGCACCTGCTGGAGGCCAGCGAGGACGACCTCGAATGGACCAACGGCAAGTTCTCGGTCAAAGGTTCGCCCGACAAGTCGAAGACGATCCAGGAGATCGCCTTCGCCGCCTACACCAACCATCCGGCCGGCATGGAAGCGGGCCTCGAGGCGGTCGACTATTACGATCCGCCCAACCTGACCTTCCCGTTCGGCAGCTACATCTGCGTGGTCGACATCGACCGGGGCACCGGCCAGGTGACCGTCCGCCGGTTCGTCGCGATCGACGACTGCGGCAACATCATCAACCCGATGATCGTTGAC
>JBBRIV010000240.1:0-4818 GCA_038220425.1 Candidatus Limnocylindrales bacterium | reverse complement strand
GCATGCCAGACTACCCGCAGACCACCGAGAGGAGGTGACCATCAGGGGGTGAACCAGCCCTCGCGTCGGCCGCTCCGCGGCCTCCGACCGAGGGTGATCGAAAACTCCGGAATGGGCGATCGGATTCAGCGGAATGCGCATCCAGGCGACCAAGAACGCCGGCAGGGTGAGGTCCATGCCACCCATCGCGCCGGCCATCGGCGACCAGGTGACGATCGCGACCCAGCCACCTGCCGCGACAAGCAGGAGGGCGGCCGCCTGCGGGGTCAGCCGCCAGCGGCTCCGTGTTGCGGCTAGGTCGCCCACGAGAAGGGCGCCGAGAACCCGTTCTTGCCGCTGTTGTCGATCTCGATCCCGAAGGCCGAGATCCGCGACGAGGTGGCGTGACCCACGTTGAGCACGGAGTTCGCCGGGTGGTGCCCGCCCGCGAGTTTCGGGTGGCGGCCCGTCAGGATCGAGCGGCGAGGCGTAGTCCTCGACCGCGATGTCGATGTCCCCGCCGATCTTGATCCGATGGCTGCGCCCGGATTCGAAGTACTCGATCGGGCGCGTCTCGACCCCGAGCAGCTCGCTGATCAGGGGAGCCAGAGCGGCCATCGGCCCGCCGAGCTGCCCCGCCAACACACCCGTGAGCTTGGCGGCCTGCTCGGGCGAGGCCTTGGCATCCATGAACAGGCCGACCCGCCAGTTGCCTTCGATCATCATCGGCGGCGCGTCGGCGAAGACGGCCACCGTCAGTCCACCCACGTCCAGCCCATCGACCAGTGTTCACATGGAACGCGAGGAGTACCCGACAGCGATCGTGATCCGCGGGCGCGGCGAAGTCCGTCGCCGAGCACGGGCAGGTCACCTCACAGTTGCAGTTCTCAAAGTAGGTTCCGTCCAACTGCCAGGCCATGACGAACCCTCCGCGTGGGCGTTTCGACGAGATCGGCCAATGGTGGCCCTGCCGACTTCCCGGGTCAAGGGATGCGAGGCGCAGATTTAGCACATAGCTGCACCAGCCTGGCGGGCGTGCCTGGCGCGAACACCATGTGGTCGTCGTGTCGGCGAGATGGGTGCGTGCCGAGCGCGGTATGCCTTGGGCCCAGCTAGTAGGTCTTGGTGCTGCCGCAGGTGACGTCGCCGGTCACGTGAATGATGTGCGGCGTGCCCGTGGCGCCGGAGGCGAGGCGCTCAACGAAGTCGGCATCGACATGGGCCGCGTTGGCGGCCATCGTTATCGTGCCCGAGGGAGCGATGTCGTAAAGATGCTGGACCGATGAGGTGGCTAGGTAAGAGAAGATGCTTGAGTTCGTGGGGGCCAGGTTCACGCCCATCGCGGTCGGAGTCGTCCCCGCGTTGATGATCCCCCCGGCGGAGACACTGTTGCCCGAGGCACTCACATTACAGATCACCTTGAAGCTGCTGAACGGGCCGCTGATGGCGCCTTCGGCGGACGAACCGGAGAAGGTGAGAGTCGACGTGCCCGCGGTCTGACCGGCGCAGTCGACGGTCCCGGTCACATGCTTGATCGTGCCCAAGATGCCCGGCTTCTGGCCGGGGGCCGGTACGACGGTCAGGTCGGAACTGAAGGCCGCGCCCTTGGCGGCATCGAAGGTCGTGACGCCGCTGCCCTGGAACTCACGGTCCGTGTAGCCCGTCCCCGACCCAGCCCGCTCGCTCACCCCGATCGAGCCCGGGCTGAGGGTGACGAGGACGACGGCCTTGGTGTCGGGTGAGGTGGCGAAGAAGGTGATGTCGGTGCCGGTGAACGTCGGACCGGCGCAGGCGATCCCAAAGCTGCTCGTCCAGATCCCCGTGACGTTCTTGTCGCCGGTGACAGTCAGCGTAAAGGTGGCTGGAGCCGGGCTTGTCGATGGGGCCGCCGACGGAGAGGCCGATGGGGGGGCAGAGCGCGACGCGACGGCGCTCGAGCTTGCCGATGGACTTGCGACGCTGGGCGGCGATGATCCTCCGCTCGAGCAGGCAACAACGAGGCCGGCAAGGGCCAGGCACGCCATCAGCGAGCGGAGTGTGCTGCGCGGAGCCGCGGTCGCCATGTTCTTGAACTCCCCGGATGCGAGGCCAAAGGGTACCCGTTGACGTCGTCGTGGGTTCGTCACGCAAGACAACCTCGCTTCCTGCGGGTCGGCACGATCGCAATATGGTGTTGCGTTTTCCGGCCACCTGAGTGGGCCATGTGGGCGCCAAGCGGCTCTACCTGGCTGACACGGCACGGCCGGACTCGCCGGCCCACGAGAAACAGGCCGTTCGTCACTTTCGCCTGGCGGCACGGAGTCCCCAGACTCACTCCGATACGTTGCGCGCCGAGGTGTACGTCGTCCGGTCGTCTGCGGACGCACCCGATGACCTTCTGACCCGAACTCGACGATGTGGAGGCTGGCATGGCGACGCTTGTTGATTCATGCACGACGGTTGAGCGCAAAGTGGGCATTCGCGTGCGCAGCGACGAGTCCCATCGCCTTCTCGCCGAGGCGCTGACCGAGGTCGCGCTCGCCGCGATCCACCCCGCGCGCCACCTCGGTATGGGTCGCTCGGCCTCCCGAGGCATGCTCGAAGACCCGATCGAGAGCGCGACGCACGCTGCCGTCGAAACCCTGATCATGCATCTCGAAGACCTTGTCGAGACATTGCCCCGCCAGAGGATCGACCAGCTTGCGGACGAGCAGGTGGCAGCCGAGCATTGCATCGAGTAGACGCGACCGCGCCCACCGTCGGGGAGTCGGCCGCCGCCACACCCATGGGTGGATGGTGATCGTGGAGCTTCGGTCGCTGGCTCGGTTCAGGTTCTCTACGGCTCGTCCACGCCCCCTCCACAAGCGGGCGCGACCATGACCCTCAGGCGCGGACGAACGCCAAGCGTTCGACCAGAAGCCGCAACCTCGGAGGACAACATGAATGACAAGGCTGTCAGCAGGGGGCCTGGCTGGGGACTATTGCTGCTCGTCCCGGCAGCGGTGATCGTCGCGAAAGCGGCGATGCATCGCCGGGCCGTGTGGGAATCGGGTTGGGCTGTTTCGGGGGCCGGCACCCGCAGGTATGGGCATCACCGACGCTTCGGTGGCGGCGAAGTCGCGGATGAGGGTCCGAGCGGATTCCGGCTGCCACCGAGGATCGAGTGGATGCTCGACACCTGGCACGCCCGGGCCCATCAGGCGACCGGGTCGACGATGGCGCCCGAAGACCTGCCCGCTCCGGAGGACGCGCCTAAGCCCGGATCCACCGATGAACCGCGGCTGAAGGCGCGCTGAAACGACGAATCAGGTGCCCATCTGAACTGGGAAGATGGAGTTGAAAAGACACCCATCAAGCCCGACAGAGGAGCACCTGATTGATGCGATCTTCGCACAGCCTCGACCGCCTTGACACGGCCTTCGACGATGACCGCCTGGTGGCCGACGCGGGGCTCCTCCTGCCGGCCACTCTGGCCCACCACCTCGGGCTCCGGGAGCTCGTTGACAAGCACGTCCACCTGGGTCAGGCAGCCGGCCGGGCGAACGCCGGCGACAAGCTCCTGACGCTCGTCATGTCCGCCCTCGCGGGCGGGGACACGATCGACGATGCCGAGGCGCTGCGAGCCGGTGGGACGGAACGGATCCTGGGCTTCACGGTGAAGGCGGCGTCCACCCTCGGGACGTTCCTGCGGAGCTTCCGCTGGGGCCACGTCCGCCAACTCGACCGGGTCAGCCGGGAGCTCCTCGCCCGAGCCTGGGCGGCCGGGGCGGGGCCGGGCTCCGAGCCCTTCACGATCGATCTCGACTCGACGATCTGCGAGACCTATGGGCTCAAGAAGCAGGGCGCCCGCCACCACACGTACACCCACGTCCGCGGCTATCACCCGCTGCTGGCCGTGGCTGCCGGGACCGGCGACGTGCTCATGGCCCGCCTGCGCGAGGGCCGGGCCAACACCGCCCGTGGCGCGGCCCACTTCCTGCGCGAGACGATCGGCCGGGTGCGCGGCGCCGGGGCGACCGGGCAGCTCACGGTCCGGTCCGACAGCGGCTTCTACGCTCATGCCGTCGTCGCGGTCTGCCAGACGATGGGTGTCCGCTTCAGCATCACGGTCCGCCAGCACCGGAGCATCCGCCGCCTCATCGAGACGATCCCGGAAGCGGACTGGACGCCGATCCCATATTGGATCGACGACGGGGCCGACGTGGCCGAGACGACGTACACGCCCTTTGCCGGCGAGAAGGACGCGAAGCCGGTCCGGCTCATCGTCCGCCGGGTCAAGCCCACCCCGGGCTCCCAGCTCGCGTTGCTCGTCCTGTACGACTATCACGCGTTCATCACCGATCGCGAGGGGGAGACCCTGGTCCTCGAGGCCGACCACCGGCGGCACGCCGAGATCGAGAACGCCATCCGGGATCTCAAGTACGGGATGGGCCTCAACCACCTCCCGTCCGGGAAGTTCGGGGCCAACGGCGCCTGGCTGGCGGTCCAGGTGCTGGCCCACAACCTTGCCCGCTGGACGGCCCGGATCGGTCTCGGCGAGGGGATCGTCACGACCAAGACCCTCCGCCGGCGGCTGTTCGGGCTGGTTGGGCGGCTGACCCGCTCGGCGCGCCGGTGGACCCTCCACCTGCCGGCTCGCTGGTCGTGGGCGATCGGCTGGAGCGCCGCGCTCACGAGGCTTCGGGCGATCCCGCTCCAGGCCTGACCATCGGCTGGTCCTCTCGGGGTGCCCCGGGGCTGGCGGGAGCCTGCCCGCGACCGGTGGCGCGCCCCTCGATCGACCCATTTCGGCCGGCTTGGACCACCTCGACAGCGGTCGGGGCGCCATTCGATCAACATGGCCGTCCCGTCACACGGCAG
>JBBRIV010000239.1:0-4918 GCA_038220425.1 Candidatus Limnocylindrales bacterium | reverse complement strand
TCCAGGACGGACACGACTTCGGGCGCGGCCGAGGGTAGTGGGCATACTCGACGACGACCAGCGGTGGATCCGTCCGGCGGTCCTCGGTGAGGGGCACCCAGCCAGCCCGGGCCCGCGGCAGGGCGTCGGCGTGATACTGGCGGAGGGCTTCGTCGAGCGTCCGTGCTCCGTAGGTGACAGCGGTCACGAAGCGAGCACCTGGTCGGTGAAGTCCTTGGTCAGCGGACCGACTTCCCCGGCCGGCATCTCGGGGGGTTCGATCTCGTCCTCCACGGTCAGCTGGAACCAGTCCGCAAGCTCGCGGTTGACCACGATCGTGCCCAGCGACCTCCGCACGGGCGTACCCGCCGCCATGTATTCGATCCAGGCGTCAGTCAAGGGGACCATCGGCTTGCGGTGCCGGAAGCTCGCGATCGGGTCGGCACTGGGCAGGACGTGGAGATAGCCCCGGATCAGGTAGGGCGCCGCCTGGATAAGGATCGGAAACGCCCGCGTGTGGGTCCGCTTCGCCCGCGGTCCGGCCGGTCCTGAGGCATGGACCGCGATCAGCTCGTCCCGGGCGACCAGCACCACCGGCGAGGCGACGACATGGCCGTCGGCAAGGCTCTCGAGCTCGACGTTGACCAGCTCGTACTCGTCGTATGCGTTGAGCAGGTCGCTGATGCGACCGGCGTCAATCGGGACCTGGCCAAGGATCCGGCAGTCAGCCGCGTAGGCCACGAACTCGCGGAGGGTGGGACCCGGTTCCGCCGGAGACGGGGGCGACGCGAGGCCGAACACAAGCCGGAGGCGGCGGGGCAGGCGGTCGATGATCACGGGGCACGTCCGGATACAGGCATTGGGCTAGCGGGGCGACGACGAAGGCGGTGCATCAGGCGAGCTCCATCACCCATTACCACATCGATCGACCAGCCAAACGTACCGAGCGGGCCAGAGTCGGACGACTGAACGGAAGTACCGGTTGTGGACGATAGGCACCGGGCTGACCAGGCTTGACGGCGTCGCCACAAGCCTCTGGGGGCGCCTCCACGGCGCCCGATTGCTCACTGAGCGGCGCTGACCACGATCAGTGGCTCACCTGGTGGTTGCGCATACGGCTGACCCAACCGGGATGCCGCGGCGGCGACGCTGGCCGCCAGGGCCTGGTCGTCGGTTACGACCAGAAGCAGGTAGCGACCGCCCCCGCTGAAGTGGGGAGTAGCCACCCAGTCGATCATCGCGGCGCACGCCCCCGTCATCACACCGCTCGGACTAATGAGGTTCTGGGCCGCCTGGCGTGTCGCTGCGGTGTCGAAGGCGAGGACCTGGACCGAGGGCTTCTCACCGGGATGGAAGGTGGGATGGGGCGCCTCCTGATCGAACGAGTAATAGCGGAACGGCTGCGACAGGCAGCCGAACGTGGCAGTGCCGCTGCTGGCCAGTTCCTCGGCCGACACGATCGAGAGACCCGATGCCGCAAGCGCTGCCCGAACCTCGGCGACCGGATCGCCAGCGGCGGCAGTCGAAGCGCAGCCGCTGGCGATCAGCGCAACGACAGCCACAAGAGCGATCAAAGACTTCATCGGCATCACACGGAACCTCCACGACGAGATGGGTCTGCCGAGAGGACGTCGCGCCGGGCTCCGTTGTTCCCGGATGCCGGGTCGGCGCGACCGGCGCCACAATCCGACCCAAGTTTTCGCTTCGTGCCCCGAGCGCTCTTCGCAGCCACGCCGCCGTGAGGGCGGACAGCCTAAATCCGAGCCTGCGGCTATAGCACTCGCCCGGTCAGGACATGGCTCGGGCTCATTCGTACTATCGGGCGGCGCTGACATTCGTCCGGTAGTCCTGGCCGGTCCAGCCACCTAGGGTCGCGCACATGCGGATCGGTTGGAAACGCGGACGCGATGCGGGTGGTCGGACGGTGCGGGTCCGGCCACTCCTGCTGTTGCTGGTCATGTCCGGCTTCTTGGTGATCATCGCCGTGACCGCGTCGGGCCAGGCATTCCTGACGACGAGCGACGAATCGAAGACCTTGCTCGATGCTGCCGTCGGCTCGGACGCTGCCGCCGTGCGCAGCTTCGTGGCGCTCAACCTGCGCCGGACCGACGTCGCGCCAGGCGGGATCGCCGCCGATCGAGCCGCCCAGCTCGAGCAGGGGATCGCCGCCCTGACCACGAGTGACGAGATCCTCGAGGCCGCAATCCTGCGTCCCGAGGGTACGATCATTGCCTCGAGCCTGCCGATCGGACCCGCCAGCGTCGCCCGTACCGCCAGCCTGAACGAGGCCGTCGCGAGCCAGAAGGTCAAGGCGGACATGCTGCCGGCTGCCGACAGCGCGCCCCTTGGCACCATTACCGCCCCGACCGTGATCCGTGAGTACCTGCCAATCATCGCCGACGGTCAGGTCCTCGCTCTGGCCGAGGTCTGGCGCGACGCGACCCCGATCCTGGCCCAGCTCGAGACGGCTCGGCTCCATACCCTTCTGGTCATTCTCGGTGGGGCCGTGGCCTCGGCAGTTCTGCTCTACGTCGTCTTCCGCGGTGCCCAGTCGCGAATGACCCGGCAGACGCTCGACCTGCTCGAGGCGACCCGGCGCGATGCCCTGACCGGAACGCTCAACCACGGCGCGCTGGTCGAAGCGCTGGCGGCGCGGATCGACAGAGCCCGAACGAGCGAATCCGCCGCCACGGCCGGCACGGTCGGCATTGCCATGCTCGACATCGACAACTTCAGCCTGCTCAATGAGACCTACGGGCACGATGCCGGAGACGAGGCGCTCACCACCCTGGCCGGCCTGCTCGGGCGACACCTGCCACCGGACGCGACCTTCGGACGATATGGCCCGGACGAATTCCTCGTGACCGTGCCGGCTGTGGGGATCGCCGGTTTGGTCCGGAGCATCGCGGCGATCCGGGCCGCTCTTGTCGATGTCAGCCTGCGCTTCGAGACCTCTGAGCGGCTGCCCCTCACGTTCAGCGCCGGGATCGCCACCTTCCCGATCAACGGCGAGGCCGTGACGACGCTCCTGGCGACCACGTCGCGCACGCTCGACGAGGCGAAGGCCAGCGGTGGCGACACGATCCGGAGCGCCGAAGTGGGCCTGCCGCCAGACGAGGCGATCCGATTCGACATTCTCGAGGGCCTCGTCATCGCCGTCGACACCAAGGACCATTACACCGCCCGCCATTCCGAGGACGTTGCCCGGTACGCCGACTTCATCGGCGAGCAGCTCGGGCTCGATCCCACCTTCCGCCACGCGCTCTATCGGGCTGGCCGGCTTCACGACGTCGGCAAGATCGGGATCCCCGATGGCGTCCTGCGCAAGCCGGGCAAGCTGACCGCCGAGGAGTACGCGATTGTCAAACAGCACGTCGCGTTGGGCGACCTGATCGTCCGCGACCTGCCTGATATCGAGCTGATCCGGGCCGGAGTCCGGCACCACCACGAGCGCTGGGATGGTGCTGGCTACCTGGACCGGCTGGCGGGCGAGGAGATCCCGTTTGTCGCCCGGGTCTTGGCTGTGGCCGACGCCTTCTCGGCGATGACGACGACCCGGCCGTACCGCAAGGCGCTCTCCGTCGACGAAGCGATGACACGCCTGGAGGATGCTTCGGGGAGCCAGCTCGACGAGCATTTGGTCGTTGCTTTCGTGACCGGCCTACGGACCGCTACGGATCCGCCGTTGCCGGGAGACGGCCGGCCGAGCGGGATGGCGACCCGAATCTGGACGCCCGATGCCAGCATCGGCGCTCAGGTCGCCTGAGGTGGGCCCGCGCCGATCGCTTGCCCGAGTCGCTGCAGCCGGGATCAGCCTGGGGCTGGTCCTCGCCGGATGGTTGCCGGGTTTGGTCCAGGGCGACAATGCGACCTGGCTCGTCACCGCCGACCGATCGAGCGTCAGCCGGGGCGTCCGCACAACCGTCACGCTGACCGTGCCCGGGCCACCGCCTGACCAGTCGGGCAAGCCGATCGGCTGCGTGGGGGTGTATCTCCCAGGAGCCTACGCGGTCAACGGGACGAGCTACACCGACAGCCGCCGCCATGCCTGGCACCTGAGCGATGCGAACGGGGTGGTCTGGGCAACGATCGTATCCAATAGCCAGGGACTCAACGACGCGTCCAACTGGCTCCGACTCCGGATCACGGTCACCGGCACGGTCTGGGGTCGGGCCGATTGGTACGCTGCCGCATCTGACCAGAACGACTGCGGGGACCTCTCGCTCGTGTCGCCCGCGATCCCGATGTCCGTCGTCGGTGCTGGGCCAAAGCCAACTCCGCGCCCGATCCCAAAGCCGGCCCCCAAGCCGACGCCAACCCCGGCCCAACCGAGTCCGTCACCATCCCCGATTCCGTCAGCGAGCCCTGCGCCATCGGGCCTGCCGGGCACCGGGCCCGGTGCTGGCGGCATCTCGGGTTCCGGGCCGTTTTCGGGCGCCGCGGGCAGCCAGCCCTTGGGCAAGCCTGAACTCACGGTCGCTGATGTCCACGGTGGGCCCGGGCTGACGTTTGGAAACACCGGATTCGGCTCGGGGGTTGGATCGTTTACCTGGGTTGTGCCAGGGGTCCTCCTCGGCCTGCCGGGACTCTTGGTCTTCCTGGTCCTTGGCCTCCAGGCGTTGGGGGTCGCAGCATTCCTACCAATCGTCCGCCGCGTTCTTCGTCCTTCGCCGGATGCTGGGAAGACTGGGTAGCGGGCGCGATCAGTGCCACTGCGGCCGTGCAGCGGCTACCTCCCTACGCAATCGGCGTCGTCGGCACCCGATAATTGCGGGGATCGACCCGTGCCCACGACCCGTACGGATCCGGTCGTCGGACAATCGACTCGAGTGACGAGCGGGAGGTGAGTGCAATGGTCGAACATGCCAACCTGGCCATCGTCCGTCGCTACTACGACGGGTGCAACCGGGCAGACGGCGAGCAGATGATGTCGACGTTC
>JBBRIV010000238.1:0-4940 GCA_038220425.1 Candidatus Limnocylindrales bacterium | reverse complement strand
GATCCGCGCATACGAGCTCGTCGGTGGGGATCACCCGGCCGAGCTCCAGGACTTCCCGTACTCGGATCGTGGGTATCCATCCGGTCGCTGACGGGGCGTGCGCTCGCCGCGAGGCCGGACGGCAGGCCCCGCCGGGCCCTCACTGGAACTTGAGGTAATGGTCGGGGCGGAGCGATTCGAACGCTCGGCCTCCTGAACCCCATTTCGCCTAGACCACGCTCCAACGGTCCATTTCGTGCTCCGCGGGCATCCACCAAGTCCGCCGATATCCGCCGGATATCACCCTCTAAGGGGGCAGATGAAGGGGGCAGAATCAGGACCTGGCGTCTAGGGGCTCGCGGGTCCGTGTCCGACCCTGGGACTCCGCGCATTGCCGTCGGCTCGGCCCGCCGGCACTGTATGACCGCCCGTCGGAAAATTCAATGGATCTACCAGCCACCGATCAAGCCGAAAAACACAACAAGCCCAATGAGGGCGAACGAGCCGATGGCGATGGCGGAAATCACGCCGATAGCCACGAGGACGTACCAAGGCCTCCGTACGTCGGGCTCCGGTGTGCCCCAGCCGCTCATAGCGTGAGCCTACACCCGCCCGTACCGCGTCTCCGGCCCCCGTTCGACTCGGAATCAGGCTCCGGCAGACCGGCGCCGGAGGACGCCATCCATCCGGTCGGCGACCCGTTGGGCCATCGCCGGCGTCAGGTGAGCGTAGACGTCGGCGGTGGTTCCGAGGTCCGAGTGGCCCAGGATCTTCGACACGACGGCGAGCTCCTCACCCTGTTCGATCAACTGGGTCGCGCAGGCATGCCGAAGATCGTGGAACCGCTGGTGCGGCAGGCCGACGGCCGCCAGGGCGACTTGGAAGTCGGCCGTGACGTGCTTCGTGTCGAGTGGCCGGCCCGCGGGAGTCGTGAAGACGTAGTCCTCGTCCTTCCATCGCTTCGCGGCCGCGATCCGTTCCTCGAGCTGCCGGCGGCGATGGTCCCGGAGAGCCGTGCTGACCTCCACACCGAGGCGAAGGGTTCGCCGGGCACGTTCGGTCTTCGGTGCCGCGAGCGTCCGGGTCCCCCGCTGCAGGGTGTGCCGGATCGACACGGTGCCAGCCTCGAGGTCGATGTCGGACCAGCGCAGTGCCAGGAGCTCGCCCTGGCGCATCCCGAGGCCGATGGCCGCGACGTATAGGGCCCGCTGTCGATCGCCGTCGACCGACCCAAGGAATGTGCCGATCTGGTCGGCCGTGAGCGGGTGGCGCTCGACGGTCGCCTTCCGTGGCGGGTCGAGCAGAGTGGCCACATTCCGATGGACGACGCCCGCCTTCAAGGCCCGGCCCAAAGCGATGCGCAGGACGCTGTAGACATACCGGACGGTCGTTGGGCTCAGATGGCGGCCTCCCGGGCCGCTACGGGCCGCCAGGGCCGTTAGGGCGGCCTGGACGGCCGCTGGGGTCAGCTTGGCCACGGGAGTCCGACCCAGAGGCGCCGGGGCGAGGTACAGCTTGACGACCATCTCGTAGCTTTCGATGGTCCTAGGGCGGAGCCGAGGCCGGACCGACGTCGCCAGCCAGGTCTCGAGCCAGGCGGCCAGGGTCAGTTGCTGCGACACGGGCTGGATCCCTTGCGCGGCGTCGCGTAGAGCGTCGCGGAGCTTCGCCTGGAGGTTCTTGTGGTCCCGGCCCATGATGTAGTGGCGCCGGCCGTCTGAGCCGGTGTAGCGGGCTTCGAGCCGGCCGTCGGGCCGGGTTCTGATTGAACCCTCGCCCGCTCCTCGTCTGGTCATCCCTGATCCTCCTCGTGCTTTACCTGTGCCGCGGGTTGAGACGGGTCTCGCCAACCCCGGCCGCGGGCCGAGGCCTTGATGACGTCGGCCCATCGCTCAATACCGCCCGGGGTCCAAAGCTCGAATGCGAGCCATTCCTCGAGCTCCGGTGGCGGTTCGCCCTTCTGTTCTGCAGCGATGCACCGGCGGGCCATCTTCCACGCCTCGTCGGGGGGCAGTGAGGGAGCGCCCTGGCGGAGTAGAGCGATCCACCTGGCCTCGTCATTCGTAACCTGCGTGCGCAGGCTCGAGGTGATCTCTTTCGCCGCGGCAAGAGCAGGCAGCACGAGATCCGCCCGGCCTGTCTGGTCGGCCTTGAGCGTCCACGGGCCGGACCTGTCCTGGGCCGCTACTTCGCCGGCGATGTCCCGGATCGTCCTTTCGCCCGGCAGCCCACCCGGGAGCTCCTGATATCCCGAGTTTGGGGACTCCAGGCCTTCCCTGATGCGGCTAATGGACCAACCCTCGATCCGCTTCCTCTGGATAAACGCAACGATGCTCGGATCCGAGCGTCGTTTCCGAGTGCGTTGCCGATGTGGGTCCATTATTGCCGGTCTCCTTGCAACATTGCTGCCGATTGCTACTCTACGCTGCAACCGACGGCGCAGTCAACGCGCCACAGCGGAGGTAAGCGAACGTGGCGGAAGCCCTCTTGAAAGTCCCGGCTGTGGCCGCCCGACTGAACCTCGGACTCTCGAAGACATACGAGCTCATCCAGCGGAACGAGATTCGGGCGGTCCGCATTGGCCGGTCTCGGCGCGTGCCGGAGAGCGAGGTTGATCGGTTCATCGCGATCCGCATGGCCGAGAGCGACCGGGCGATCGCCTGACAAACGAAACGCCCGCCGGGCTCGACTCCGGAGGGCGCTTCTCACGAGGAGATCACTGTGACTGCTCTACCTCGCTCCACGGAGCGTACCCGAGGCGTCAAACGTGCTGCGCCTGTCGCAATCGGCAAGCCGATCTGGACCTGCGAGGTCTGCCGAAAGCCGATCATCGCGGGCGGCGAGATCGCGTTCAACTACCAGGAGTGGCGGGCCTATCGCATCGCCCAGCAGCGCCTGGACGCCGAATACGTCGGGCAGCTGGCTCGGCCGTTGACGTCCTACGCAGATCCCGTTCGCTGGCACCCACGCCACTACCGCTGCGGTCCGCCGAGCGGCGAGTACAGCATCGACATCGAGCGGGTGGCATCGTGGGCAGACGTGGCCCAATGGGCTGCCCACCTGCATGACAAGACATGGTTCGCGGACACGGACTGGGGCAATCTGCTTGCTGGGGCCGGCGTCTTCCGGTGGTTTGCGTGATCGCGGAGCCGATCCAGTCGGATCTCGTCGACTACGTCAACCTGATCTGGCGGCCGGGTGACGTCCGGGAGGTCCGAAGTCCGAAACACGACCGACGAAGTACCGCCTCAGGGTTCTTCGATGATCCCCAGCGGCTGATCGCCGCGGTTCGGGCATGGGACGGCCGAGCGAACCTCTACGTCACGGCCAACCCCGTAGCCGCGCCCCTAATGGCCCTGGCCGCGAATCGGATTGAGCCCCGGGCCGACCAGACGACGACGGACCCCGACATCGTCCAACGCCGCTGGCTGCCAGTCGACATCGACCCGGTTCGCAAATCGGGCATCAGCTCGACGGACGCCGAGACGGAGGCTGCGCTGTCGGTGGCGCACAACGTGGTCCGGTATCTCGATGGTGAGGGCTGGCCGAAGCCGATCGTTTCGATGTCAGGAAACGGCTACCTCCTGCTCTACCAGATCGACCTTCCAAACGACGCACGCTCGACTGAGATCGTGGCTGGGGTTCTCCGTTACCTGGCAGGTCGCTTCGACACTGCAGAGGCCAAGGTCGATAAGAGCGTCTCGAATGCCTCGCGCATCGTCGCTCTGATCGGGACCATGAAGGTGAAGGGCGACAGCACGGCCGACCGACCCCATCGGCGATCGGCCCTGGTCAAAGCGCCCGACGCTCTGGGGACCGTCCCGGTCGACCGTCTGGAGGCAATCGTCGCGCCCGCCGAGCCGGCCAAGCAGCGCACCACATTGCCCCCCATGGGTGGAGACGGAGCGGCGGGTTGGGTCAAGCAGTGGCTTGACCAGAAGGCGATCGACTACAAGGAAAAGGCGCCGGACAAAGCCGGGATCATCTGGTACGGCCTCGAGTCATGCCCGTTCCACCCCGGCGATGGCGTGCCATACGAGTGCGGCGTGGGAGAGGCGCCTGACCTCAAGAGCACCGGGCACTGCTTCCACAACCGGGGCGAAGGCAAGGGTTGGAAGGAGTTCCGGGCAGAGCTCGGTCTCGGGCCGGCAGCCAGCAACGGGACGCACGCTGGGACAAGCGGGAGCGAAACCAGAGGGCAGGACGAGCCAGAGCCCGACACGACAGTCCTGCCCGATCTGCGGGACGTGTTCGAGTCGCTCCAGGACACGACTGAGTACCCGTTCCTCGTCGATCGAATGCTCAGGCTCGGCTACTTCGCCCTGCTGGCCGCGTATGAGAGCACCGGCAAGAGCTACATCGGGACACAGCTGGCGCTATCGGTTATCACCCGCCGGGCGGTGTTCGGCGAGTTCGCCGTCAACGAACCGATGGGCGTGTGTGTCTTCGACATGGAGATGGGCGAGGCCGAGGACCGCAACCGGGACCGCCAGATGCTCGCCGACATGGGTATCGAGCGCGACGAGGTGAAGGGTCTGTACCGGCGGATCACCTTGGACGATGCGAGCCTGAGCCTCAAGAACAACGCCCACCGCGACTACATGGGAGCGCAGCTCGACAAGGCCCACGAAGAGATGGGCCGACCGATCCTCGCGATCCTGGACTCGACCGACAGCATGGTCAGCAAGCGGCCCTGGGGAGAGGATGCCGAGACGCTCGACCGAGCGATTAGCAAGCTCCGCGAAGGCCGTCGTGCCTGGCTCGTGATCCTGCTGCTGTGCCACACCAAGAAGCGGCCCTCGGAGGGCAAGGCGGACTATGTCCGCGACCTCGAGGACGTCCTGGGCAACCTGACCCGCCAGGCCGACATGGCGATGGTTCTCGATCTCAAAGGCAGCCTGGCCCTGCGCTGCGGCATCTACAAGCGACCTGGGCGATCGAGCGGGATCCTTCAACGCGAC
>JBBRIV010000237.1:0-4943 GCA_038220425.1 Candidatus Limnocylindrales bacterium | reverse complement strand
TGCGCGGCAGGCAACCGGGGAGCAGCTCCATGCCCTCCCCTACAACCACTTCGACCCGGACAACTCGGCTTGGTGGCTGCTCAACTCCAATCAAAACCCGGCATACCGCTTCGGCAAGATCATCGTGATCCCAGACCAGCGCGGTCTCCCCTGAGGCCAGCGGCGCACCGCCGGGCAGATAGGCGGGATGTTCATCCAGGTGTGATGTCATGGTTTGGCCTCCCCCATCTTGACCCGATCAGGCCGGCCCTTGCGCGGCACCAGCCGATTGTGCGCTTTCGGCGACGCCCCAGACGGCCAGAGACCTCCTGAGCACGGAACTGGTCTACACGACCCCGCGGATCGAGCTCCTATTTCCCGAGGGTGAGCCCGAAGGTCCAGCCGTTGGCCTGCATCACCGCCAGGGAGTTCGTGACCGCACCGCGGCGGCCAATCTCCATCGAGTAAAACGGCACCTCGGGCACGTCCGGAATCGAGAATGAGAATGTGCATGAACTCGTTGTGCCAGTCCCCGAGAGCAGGGAAGTAGAGCCGAGGATCTTGCCGTCGCCGTCCTTCAGGGTCACCGGTGCCCCTGGCTGGATGTCGCTGTAGCCGCCAGTTCCCTGGCACGTTGCGCCCGTCGAGGTGATCGAGGGAAAAGTCTGATCGGTCGCGATGAGGTCAAACGTACCGGCGATCGTGTGGTGTGGCGTCAATCCACCCGAGCCGGCGAGCGCGACCACCGCCGCGGCCGCAACGATGGCCACGAAGATTACGGCGCCCAGGACGAGCCAAATCCGCCGCGGACCTCCCGGAGTCGAGACGATGACCGCCGGTTGGGCGCCAGCCGGGATCGCCGGCGAAGCGCCCGGGGTAGCGATCAACTCATTCGCCTGCGCCACCTCGCCGCCCACGCGCAGTCCGCACGATGCGCAGAACTGGGCACCAGGAATGAGGTTGGCGCCGCATCGAGTGCAATAAGCAAAGGGGGCTGGCGGCAAACTCGCAGGCACTCGTGACAGTGTCGCCTGCCAGCCCTCAGCAGTGTTTACAAGGGTGATTGTCGAACCGTCGTCAGATGAGCTCTGGCTGGTGGTGGTCGAGTGCAGAGTCAGGACTTGGCCCACCCCTGGACGCATCACGCGAACGGTTTGGCCCTCAGTGGCGAACGAAATTACGGTCCCAACAGCACAGCCCGGTAGCGCGCCGTTGTCAATCCGCCACAGATCCTGATCCGGACCGCTCATCTCTCCCCCTCATTCGATGGACACCCAGGTCGGGAAAGCCTATCCCGTGCCGCCAGGACGTGCGAGATGGGGCGAAGGTCGGTCCAGAACCGGCAGCGCCTGGGATGTGGAGTCCGGCGACCCACCGCGTAGTCGGCTTCGCGAAGCGGTCGATCCGCCTCTCTGGCCCGTTGACAATTGGGAGAAACTCGATAGTATCTACCTCCCATGCACAGTTCTACCGCGGCCGCCGTCAAGGACCGAGTCATTCGCGCAAAGCCAGGGACGTTCCTGCACGTTTCGGATCTCGCCATGCATGCTGCATCTCACCATGCGGTAGAGCACGCCCTGTCTCGCCTGGTCGCTACCAACGCCCCTGTCGTCCGCGTCCACAAGGGCCTGTATTTCCGCGGAACCACGAGTCGATTCGGAAAGACCCGTCCTCGTCCCGTTGATGTGGCGCTCGAGGTCACCCGGGATCGTGGGTCTGGTCCGGCAGGATGGACCGCCCTTCGAACTCTGGGCGTCACGACCCAAGTGCCATCGATCGATGAAGTCGCTCTACTTGGTGGTCCACCGACAGGGATCGACGGCGTTCGATTCCATGTCCGGCGGAACCCGGCGCGCCTGGACCTGAGGCTGCACGAGATCGCGACTCTTGAGGCTGTTAGGGCCTGGCCGACCCATGTCGGAGGCGATTGGGGCGACATCGGGACTGCGATCGATCGACTCGTAGCTGACGGCAGGGTCCGGCCGGCACGATTGAAGAAGGCGGCCGAGTCCGAGCCCGCGCGCGTGCGTGAGAAGCTTCTCATCCTGCTCGCGTCAACCGCAGCATGACGCGCCTCCGGGACCGCCCGAACGATCTCGCCGCTCTCGTCTCCCGCGCATCCGACCTGCTGCGACTGCCGCTCGCCGATGTCGAGAAGGACTTCTGGGTGACCGAGCTGCTTCGAAGCGTCGCTCGACCCATCGACGGCGGCATCTGCATCTTCAAGGGAGGCACAAGCCTGTCGAAGGCCTACTCGATCATCGAACGCTTCTCGGAAGATGTCGACATCCTCGTGGCGCCGCCCGAGAGCGCCACCCCAGGCGCCCGCGACCGCCTCTTGAAGGGCGTCGCCGAACGGGCCAAGGTCGACCTCGGACTGAGCCTCCGATTGCTGACGTCGACGTCAGGCGTAAAGCGGAATGTCTCCTACGAGTATCCGGCTCGTTATCCGGACCCAGGACGACTCTCGACCGGCGCGCTCCTGGAGATGGGCATCCGCGGCGGACCGGAGCCTCACGAACCTCGCGTCGTGGAGTCCTACATCGCGATGGCTGCCAAGTTGGATGGTGTATCCCCCACCGAGTTCGACGAGTTTGCGCCCGTTTCGGTGCTCACCCTCCGACCTGAGCGGACGCTCGCGGAGAAGCTCTCCCTCCTGCACGACCGGGCATCACGCCTCGCTGCCAACCCGGGCGGACTCGTTGGTCAGGGACGCCATGTCTACGACGTCTATCGACTACTGAAGGCCGAAACGGTCCGTGATGCCATCGCCAAACCGGGCGTGGTCGCCGCCCTGGCGACCGATGCAGAATTGCACAGTGTGCGCCACGGGTTTCCGTCTACCCCGAGACCGACTGATGGCTTTGCCGCCAGTCCAGTCTGGGCAGCTGGAGACACGAGAGCCAAACTGGATTCGGCATACTTGACCGTCCGCGACCTGATCTGGGGGACGGTGCCAACCCTCGACGAGTGCGTCGCAGCGGTCATGCACTCACGCGATCTGCTGTAGGGATGCGCCAATCGTTCTTGCTTCGGTTTGAAGCGAAGCGCGCCTTGTGGACATTGTTCTGGCGCGACAGCCATCGGAGCTGGCTCCGACACCATTGGATCACCCCGGCCCATACGTCGAATCGTTGCTCGAGGAAATCGAGGCCGATCCCACGGTCATCATCTGGGGTTGATCTGTAGCTGTCACCGCTCCAGCGTAACAACCTGGAGCTGACGCTCGACCTGCTTCTCGTACTCGAGGAAGAACGGGATCGCGGCCGTGTGGATCGCCCACAGGCGCTCGCGCTCGGCGCCCGTGGTGATCGTCGCCTTCGCCGCGAATTTCTCGGCGCCCACCTCGACCGTGACCTCCGGGTTGGCCGCGATGTTCGCCAGCCACTGGGGATGCTCGACCTTGCCACTGTTCGAGCCAACGACAATCAAGGTGTCACCGTCGCGGGTGTAGCCAAGCGGGATCGTCCGAGGCTCACCGGTCTTGGCCCCGGTCGTCGTCAGCAGGACCACGTTGGCGCCCGCGAGGCGGCCCTCCGTGATCTGGCCACCATGCTCGCGAAAGTCGCGGATCAATTGCCCGTTCCAGTCGAGCTCGCCCTGTTCAGCCGGCATCGTCGTCGCTCCTGAATCGCGAATCCTGTGGATGGGCGGAGCCTAGCAGGGTCGTTGATCTGGCAACTTCCCAGCCCAAGATCGGTCAACCGAGGCGGACCGGTCTGGAGTAAGCACGCGTTCTTGAGACCTCGCTTCGAATCCCACGATCCAGCCGATGGCCGGTTTGACGGCCACTGCGACAATGCGGTTCATGGACCTCGTCCCGGTCAGGCGCGATGGAACAGGACGACTCGTGGGGGTCGGCCTGGTCGAGGTCGCCGACCCAGACGGCCGGCCGCGCTGGACCCTCATCGACGGGCTCGAAGTGCCCGGCGAGTCGATTGACGAGTCAGTGGAGCGGAGTATCCGGGCCAGCCTCGGCGCGGAAGCCCATGGGTACCTCGCGAAACTCCAGCCTCCGTGGATCACCGACCCGCGCCCTAGAGTTGACGGCACTCGCGTCCGCGGTCGTCCGCCGCGATCAAGAGGCGAGGAGGCCATCGCGGTCGAGCTCTCGGGCTCGTTTCAGCCCCAAGGCGCAGTACACCGATTCAGCTGGTTCCTCGTCACCGCCCTACCGGCCCGCGAGGAAATCGCGGCCGGCGTTCGGCTGGTCCTGGCCGACTTCCTCGAGGCCGAAGGTGAGTTCGGCCTGGCTGCTCGCCTGCGCCTGAGCTAGCCGGGCCTGACTGCGGTCAGATGGGCCAGGCATCCTTGACTCGAGCGCGCGGCTACGATGAACGTGAAGCAAGAACGGAGGCACCCATTGACCGATGGTTCCAAGACAAGCCGCGACATCCTCCGCGGAGGATCAGACGGCTTGCTCATCGCCATCCGCGAGGTGGACGCGAAAGAGCGCCAGAAACGGGGTGTCCGGCCGGGCCATCCGGGCTTTGGGCCGCTGGCTCGTGAGGTCAGATTGGCGGCGGAGGCCGTCCTCAAGCTCGCTCGCGAAGAGGAAGATCGGGCCGAAGTCACCTCCGGCAACCCCGCCGGCGCAGGTCTGCCCACCATCAACGACTCGACGCCCCGCGCGAACCTTGCTCAACTCCTGGGCGTGTGGCGGTCCATTGAGCGCGAGTTGGATGCCGCCGAGCCTGGCTCGGCCGAAGCCGCCCGTCTGATGGACGACTTCGCGGCGGTTCGCGAACGCTACGCCCGGGTCCTCGACGCAATCAAGCGCCCGGACTGACCGGCTGCTCGAAGGTTCGGTGCCCGAAGAGATCTACGTACCATCGGCTGGTGTTGATGAATCAGCAAGCCGTCGCTCCTGTTCCACCTGGAGCCGGATCCGGTACAGCGTCTCCCACTCGTCGTAGGGCGCGACGAGCTTCGTGAGCTGCTCATCGATCGCATTAAAGTCCGCC
>JBBRIV010000236.1:0-4959 GCA_038220425.1 Candidatus Limnocylindrales bacterium | reverse complement strand
CCTCGTCATCGCCGATATCAGCGGCTACACGAACTATCTGGCGGGGGTCGAGCTCGATCATGCCCAGGACATCCTGGCTGACCTGGTCGACACGGTGGTCCGCTCGCTCCGGCCGAACTTCCGGTTGGCCAAGCTGGAGGGCGACGCGGCCTTCGTCTATGCCCAGACCGACGAGGTCGATGGCTCGGCCCTCCAGGACACCGTCGAGCGGACGTACTTCGCGTTTCGGCGACGCCTCCGGGATATCGGCCAGGCCAGCCAGTGCGACTGCAACGCCTGCACGCTGATGCCCAAGCTCGACCTCAAATTCGTCATCCACTTCGGCCCCATCGCTCGCCAGAAGATGGCCGGGCGCGAGGAGCTGGTGGGGCGGGACGTGATCGTCGTCCATCGGCTGCTCAAGAACACGGTGGTTGAGGGCCTCCACCTGCCGGCGTACGCGCTGTACTCGGATGCCTGCGTGCAGGCGATGCACCTGGCCGATCCCGCGGCGGCCGGCCTGATCGAGCATGCCGAGACGTACGAGTTTGTCGGTGAGATCAAAGGCTGGGTGCGCGATCTCGAGGCCGCCTGGGCCGAGGCTGAGACGCGATCCGAGGTGATCATCACCCCCGACAACCAGGCCTGGGAGCTGTCGTTCGAGCTGCCGGCTCCCCCGGCCGTGACCTGGGACTGGCTGACCTCGCCGGTCCGACGACCCCAATGGCAGCCCGGCCTAACGGCCTTCGACGAGGCCAATGCCGGCGGCCGGCGCGGCGTGGGCACCACGAACCACTGCGTTCATGGACGCGACGCGATCATCGAGGAGGTCCTGGCCTGGCGCCCGTCCCAGCTCCTGACCACCCGGATGCAGCTGCCCATGCCCAACGTCCCGAAGTTCACCTATACCGAATTCCTCGAGCCGACCGCGGACGGCCAGTCGACCGTGATCACCCTGCGCATGGGCCGGCCGGCGAGCACCAAGGATCGGGCCCTGCTCACCGAAGTGACCGGCGCACTGGATGCCTCGTACAGCGCCCGGATGCCGCCGTTGCGAGCGCTCCTCGAGACCGAAATGACAGCCCGGGCGGCCGCCGCCGTCGACGATGCGCCCGAGCCGGAATTGCCCGTTTCGTCGGGCCGCAACCTGGCCGAGCCGATTCACCGGTAGTCCGGCAATAGTCGGATTTGGCCGGCCGGCCTGGCCTTTCTGGGGCTCTCGACGGGCCACGAATTAGTTGCTATCATCTGGGCGCACGTTTCGTGGCCGACCGTTGGCCACCTGTCAACCAGAGGAGCCCAGGACCATGCTCGCCCAGCGGTTCGCCACCTGGCGCTACATCCTGGCCAACACCAATGCGCCGGTCGGGGCCAAGCTCGACTTCGTCAGCAAGTGGCTGGTGATCACCCGGGCCTCGGTCTTCTCCATGACCGCCACGTCCGGCTTGATCGGCGGGCTGCTCGCCATCGGTGCCGCCCGGCTGGGCCAGGGCGTCAGCGTGAACTGGGCATTGCTGGCCCTCGCGCTCGTCGGCCTGGTCGTCAGCCACGCGGCCAACAACATGATCAACGACTACTTCGATCTCGAGAACGGGGTCGATACGGACGACTACGTCCGGGCGCTCTATGCCCCGCATCCGATCCTGTCGGGCTGTGTCACCACGGCCGGCCTGCGCAACGCGATCCTGCTGGCCAACGTGGTCGACCTCGGGATCCTGGTCGCCCTGGTCGCGGCCCGCGGTCCGCTCGTCGCCGTCTTTGCCCTGAGCGGCCTGTTCATCTCGTTCTTCTACGTCGCGCCGCCGATCACCCTCAAGAAGCGCGGCCTGGGCGAGCCCGGCGTCTTCCTCGTGTGGGGCCCGCTGATGATCGGCGGAACCTTCCTGATCGCGACCGGGACCATCCTGCCCTGGGTCTGGATTGCCTCGCTGCCCTACGCGATCTTGGTGACCACGGTCCTCTTCGGCAAGCACATCGACAAGATCGGGCCCGACGGCGAGCGCGGCGTGCGCACCCTGCCGGTCATCCTCGGCGAGCACACGGCCAAGCTCGTCGCGAGCGTCCTGATGGTCGCCTTCTACCCCATCGTCGTCGGCGCGGCCATCGTCGGGTTCATTGGGCCGTGGGTGGCGATCGTCGTGCTGGGCATCCCGCGCCTGATCGCAACCCTCAAGGTCTACCAGCATGATCGACCCGCCGAGCCGCCGCCCAACTACCCGATCTGGCCGCTGTGGTTCGTATCGGCCGCGTTCGTCCACACCCGTCGGGCCGGTGGGCTGCTCCTGCTCGGCCTGATCCTGAATGCGATCCTGCCGGTGACGCTGCCCTGGCTGTAGCCGCCACCGCAGGCCGCCCCTGACCGCTGCTCCGGGAGCGGCCTGACCTGCTTTGCCACGAGGTCGCAACGCCCGAGCCTCGAGTGTCACCCTCCTGAAAGGTGGAGGGATGCATCTTGTAGTTGCTCCTTTCTGGCGGTTCGACCGCCATACAACGGGCAACATGGCCTGGGGGCTGTAGCGTTGTCCTTCATACAGGCGCCTCGGTCGGGCCATATGGGCAGGACCGAGGCGTTTTGCTGCGAGACGTCCGGGTCAGATCGGTTGGGGTCAGGGCCGGTTCGGAGTCCCGTCGGCCGTTGACCGGGCGATGACTGCCTCGAGGGCATCCGCGTACCGGTCGCGAACCTGGACAAACACCTCCATCAGGAGCGCGGCGGCCGGCGAGCCGGGCTCGGCCTCATCGAGCCGCCGCTCGATCTCGCGCCACTCTTCGAGGATCGCGGCGAGACTCGGTCGCGGACTGGAATCGTTGATGGTTGGCAAGCCCGTCCCAGCGTCGCGGCCGGACGTCCCGCGGGCGCGATCCTCCTCATCCCTGGCGAGTTCCAGGACTGCTTCGGCTGCGAGCCGGACCTCGCGGGCGAGCGGGCCGAAGGCGGGATCCCCGGGCATGACACCGCGCTTCTGACGCTCCCTGGCATCGACCTCGCGAATCGCAATGAGCAGGCCGTCGGAGGCGCCCCGAAGGATTTCGGAGCTCGCGCTGGGATCGCCGCTCACCCTTCGTGCCGCCAGCGGCGCCACGTGGGACGTGCCCGGAAGGCGGCGCCGACGATGAGCAGCCAGGCAATTCCGGCGAGCAGCCCGCCCACAACGTCGGTCAGATAGTGATAGCCAAGGTAGATCCGGCTGACCGCGACCCCGACGGCAAGAGCACCGGCGATGATCACGGCGAGGATGCCGAAGCGGCGCCCGAAGATCGACCAGATGATCAGGGCAAGCGCGCCGTAAAAGACGACGGCGTTCATCGTGTGGCCGCTGGGGAAGCTGTAGTCGGGCAGGACATGGGCCCAGGGCAGGACCGGCCGCGGCCGGGCGAACACCAGCTTGAGGCTGCCCTGCAGGAGGAGACTGCCCAGGCTCGCCACGGTCAGGAACAGGACCGGTCGGTAGCGGTGGCGAAGGACGAGCACGATCGCGACCAGCACGAAGAGTGGCGGGATCACCAGGATCGAGCCCATGTCGGTCAGCCGGTTCATGACCCAGTCCAGGCCGGGCGACGAGATCCCGTGGAGGAAGGGCGTGGCCCACGTGTCGAGGGCGAAGACCTCCTGGTCGCGGACCCCCTCAGCGATCGAGCCGAGCACGATCAGGATCGCAATCACGGCGGCCAGGCCGGCCACGACGGTGAGCGTTGCGAGTCCCACTTCGGGTGCGCTCGGCATCTTCGGGACCGTCGGGGCGGTTGGGTTGCCCGTTGCCGGCTCGGTCGAGCCAAGCGGGCCAGCTTCTCCCAGCGGTCCTTCGATATTCGCGGGAGTTCCCCTGGTCAGTGGCAACCGTTCACTCATTGGCGGAGTGCTGGCGGGCGATCGGCCCAACCGCCGGGTCGGGTCAACCAGGCATAGCTTCCGAGCGCCGTCAGGGCCCCGAACAAGCCGCCCAGCAAGTCACTGGGGTAGTGCTCGTTCAGCGCAAGTCGGGCGATCCCGACGAGGATGACCTCAACGGCGACCAGCGCGACGATGAGGACGCGGAGCCTGCGCCGTCGGGATGTACGCCAGAACCGGAGGGCGACCATGCCCAGGATTGTCAGGCATTCGAGGACATGCCCGGAGGGATAGCTGTAAATGACTCCCGGGATGCCGTCGCCGCTGCCTGACGGGCGCGGCCTCGCCGTGAGTTGCTTGACGCCTTCGCTACCGGCCGTCACCGCAACCAGGATGATCACAACCAGGATGGCTTCACGACGGCGATGATTCGCCACGAGCCAGCCGACGAACGCAATACCGATCAAGATGAGCGGGATATTGGCTGACTGGGAAACCGCCTGCCACAAGAATGGCCAGCCATCCCAGCTGCGAGCCGCCGCAAGCAAGGGCGCGTCAAAGGGGAAGGCGATTCGTGCCGCCAGGGCGATCGTCAACGCCACCAGGCCCAGGAACGAGGCCACGGCAAGGACCAGCCAGGCTGCGTCGCGGGAGTCGTCCTTCGACTTGGCGGCGTGACGTGGAGCGGATGTCAGGTGCATCGACGGACGATACGGACGCTGCCGTCCCTGGCCTGATCACAGAGGTCTCGCCTCGCCTTGCAACGGCGCGACAAGCCATTCCCATGAGGTGAGACGCGGCCTACCCAACTCGGGCGCCCCCGGAGCGCTGCGGATCTCTGTGTGCAACCATCCGTGAAGTCGACAGAACAGATCGGGGTAGCTCAGCTGGTAGAGCGCTGGTTTGAAGATCCGGAGGTCGTTGGTTCGATTCCAACCCCCGATACCACGGTGATGTACCCGTTCGCAGCTCGCGTCGCGGCCGGGACAACTCCTGGAGCATTCATGAGGCGGCGCGGATGATGGCACTCGCCGGGGGGGGGGCGAGATCCTGACATCCGACATCACGCGCCAGCTGGCGAGCGGTGCGGGATTCGATTTCGAGGATCGCGGTGAAGTGGAGCTCCGAGGCGTGACCGGAACGCGCCACCT
>JBBRIV010000235.1:0-5034 GCA_038220425.1 Candidatus Limnocylindrales bacterium | reverse complement strand
AGGCCGGCATTTCAACTCGATCGACCGGCGCAGGGCGTGGTGCTGGCTGCGCTGTGGCGGGCTGTGGCTGGGGCTCCGCGGCGACAACCGGCGCCGGCTGCGGCTCGGACTGCGCGGCGGCGATGGGTTCAGGTTCGGGCTCGGGCGCGGGCTGGAGCGTCCAGGCGACCTGGGGCTCCGGCTCGACCACCGGCTCCCGCTCAAAAACCGGCTCCGGCTCCACCTGGACCTGTGGCTCGGATGGCGCCGCGAACGACTGGGCCGGCTCGGCAAGAGCCTCGACAACCGGCGCGCCTTCAGCGCCGGCCGGTTGGACACGGAAGCGGCCGAGGAGCCGGCTGGTGCGGGCGGCCAGCTCGTCGGCTCGTGCGTCGACCGACGGATCCGCGGCCGGGGCCGACCCAACCGGCCACTCGGTCACATCCGATTGGCTGATGACCTGAACTGGGCCGGGCTCGACCTGCGGACTGACGGCCCGGGCGATCCGATCTTCGTCCGGTTCGACGATCGGCGACTCAGCCGCCGTCGAGACGTCGTCGACGACCTCCGGAGGGTCCTCGACCGGCTCGACAGATGCGAACGCCTCGCCAGCCATCGACGGAGCGTGGCCATTGGTCGATTCCCCGGCGGGCGCGAAGCCGGTGAACGGGTGGGCCCAGAAATCGGCAACTGGCGCAGTGTCCGCCTCGACCAGCAGCTCTGGCGCGGGAGGCGCCTCGAACGTCCCAGAAGCGGGCTCAGCAGCCGGCTCGACCGCCGACGAGGCGACTGGCCCCGCCTCGGGCTCCACGGCCGGCTCGACGGAGGCTTCGACGGGTGCCTCTGCATCCGGCGCCCGGAACAGGTCGATCGTTGGCCAGGCTGAACCGTTGACCGGCGCGGCCGGGGCGTCGTCGAGGAGCGCATGACCGTTGCCGTTGCCGTTGCCATTGCCGTTGAGGCTGTGGTTGTGGGCAGGGTCCACGTCGAGCATCGGGCTGCTCAGGGGGGCCATGCCGCCCCCGGCCAGCAGATCGTCGAGGGGTGAGCCCAGTTGGCCGACCCCGATCGACAGCGGGGCGCAGCTCAGGCAGCGGCCCTCGGCCTCGTTCCAGCAGTTGGCGCAGGTGTACTGCCGGCACGACATGCAGAACTGGAATGCCTGGTGGAAGGCATCGAGCTGATCGCCGCTGAGCTCGCGCTGCTCTTCGGAGCGCGCCTGGGCAAGGGCCTCGTCGAGCGAAGCGTCATCGCTCAGGACGTAATTCTTCAAGCCCTTGGAGAGGACCTTCAGCTGGCCGATACGGCGTTTCTTCGGAATGGCCGCTTCGAAGGTGTAGCGGGTGCCACACCGTTCGCAGAACGACTCGGTCAGGATCTCGGGCATGCGACTTCCACGCGTGGGACACTGCCCGGGGTATCGCGCTCCCCGAACGGGGCGAGAGTATACCGCAGGGGTCTATCCGGACCCTCAACCGCAGGTACCGGCCCGGAGTTCCCGATCGTACGGTTCGGTGGAGCGTCCGGGCCCCCGCCGGGCAGCCTGCTAGACTCCGGCCGATCATGCAGCCGATCGCCGCCGTGGAGCGATTCCTTGAGCGATTGCTCGAGCGCCCCACCGCCCGCCTGTTCCGCTCGCCACTCCAACCGATCCAGATCCAGCGTCGTATCGAGCGCGCGATGGAGAACGAACGGCGCATCGTGGAGGGCCGGCCGCGGGTGCCGGATCGCTATCGCGTTCACCTGGCGCCGGCCGATGTCCGGGCCCTTGGCAGCCGCACGGTTCCGCTCGCCGCCGAGCTGGCCGATGAGGCCCTGGCCTTCGCCCGCAGTCACGGCTACGCGCTGGACCAGGCCCCAACCGTAGAGCTCGTCATGGATCCGAGCGTCCCGGCCGGTCAGATCCGGGTTGCGGCCGACCGGGTTGAGCCAAAGGCGGCGGCAACGGCTGCGGCAATGGCGGCGGTAAGGGCTGCCGCAGGGGCGACGGCTCCCGGCGAACCTGGGGTTGGGTCGACTGGTGACGACCTCAGCGGCACCCGCGCCTTTGCGGTCCAGCCAGTCGCGGTCCCGGCGGCCAGCCTGGTTGAGCTGCGACCCGACGGCACAGGCCGCCGGATGATCCTGGGCAGTGGGCCCGTGACGATCGGCCGAGCGGCCGACAACGACCTGGTCCTGGACGACCGGCGGGTCTCCCGCCATCACGCCCGGCTCCAGGCTCGGCGGGGCATGCTCGTCCTGACCGACCTCGACAGTGCCAACGGCTCGCGGGTCAACAGCGTGGCCATCTCCGAGGTGGCCCTCGGGGCCGGCGATCGAATCGAGATCGGCACCACAATCCTCGTGGTCGAAGCCGTCCCAACGGGTTGATGGATCCGTACGTCGTTGCGATCTGGATCGTCCGGATTGCCTTCCTGGCCGGCCTGTACCTGTTCATGTTCGGCGTCACCCGGCTGCTCCTGCGCGACCTGCGGGCCGCCGCCCGGGATCCCGGCGGAGCGCTGGCCCGGCTGGTCGTGATCGGGTCCGAGGTGGCTGAACCCCCACGCGGGACGGTCTTCGGCCTGGATGCCGTGGCCACGATCGGCCGGGACGTCAACAACTCGATCGTGGTCGAGGACGAGTTCGCCTCCGCGGAGCACGCCACGCTGACCTTTCGTGGCCGGGCGTGGTACGTCCAGGACCTGGCCAGCACCAACGGAACCTTCGTGAACGGGCAGCGAATCGAGGGGCTGAGCGCGGTGACCTACGGCGACGAGCTGCAGGTGGGCCAGGTCCGTTTTCGCTTTGAGCGCTCCCGCCGATGACCAGCGCCGTCGAGCCCGGACGGCCCGGGCATCCTGCCCTGGAGGCTGCCCCGGCAACTGGCCGAGCAATTGGCCGCGCCATCCGGCGAGTGCGGCCCCGAGCCCGCCGCCGGGAATCCGGGCTGCTCATCCTGGTGGGCCTGATCCTGCTCCTGGGGAGCATCTCGCTGGGGGCTACCCAACGTGAGTCGGCCGGCCAGAAGGTCGCCTGGCTGCCGTCGGACACCAGCCAGCTCCTGGTCTACCTCGGAGCGTTGTTGGCGGCCCACCTCGCCCTGGTCGTGACCGGCCGGCGAGCCGACCAGATCCTGCTGCCGACGGTGGGCCTGCTGGGCGGGATCAGCCTCCTGCTCATGGAGCGCCTGCCCCAGTCGCTGGTCAGCCAGTCGCTGCTGGGACGGACCTTTGGCCTGGCCTCCATCCAGCTGGGCTGGCTGCTCCTGTCGCTGGCTGTGATCACGATCGCCGCCATCACCGTCCGGTCGGATGCCTGGCTGCGCCGCTACAAGTACACCTGGGCGGCCGTGGGGATCGGGCTGTTGCTGCTCACGTTCCTGTTCGGCAGCGAGGTCAACGGGGCGCTCCTGACCATCCAGGTCGGGCCGTTCAGCGGTCAGCCGACGGAGCTGATCAAGGTGATCCTGGTGATCTTCCTGGCCGGCTACCTGTCCGAGTTCCGGCCGCTCCTGGTCGAGGCGAGCATGCGCCTGGGCCCACTTCGCCTGCCGCCTGTGCCGTACCTCCTGCCGATGCTGGCCATGTGGGCGATTGCCCTGGGGATTGTCGTGGTCCAACGCGACCTGGGGGCGGCCCTGCTGTTCTTCGCCGTGTTCCTCGCCCTCATGTACATCGCGACTGCCCGGCTCAGCTACGTGATCCTCGGGCTGGTCATGTTCGTCGTTGGCAGCTTCATCGCCTATCAGCTGTTCAGCACCGTCCGCGACCGGGTGGACATCTGGATCAACCCGTTCAGCGACGCCAGCGGCAAGGGCTACCAGGTGGTCCAGTCGCTGTACGCCTTTGGTCGCGGCGGGATCATGGGTACCGGGCTCGGGGCGGGCCTGCCGCTGGTTGGCGGGCGCCTGCCGATCCCGGCGATCCACACCGACTTCCCGTTTGCGGCCCTGGGCGAAGAGCTCGGGCTGATCGGGGTCGTGGCCATCCTGGGCCTGTACCTGGTCCTGATCGAACGGGGCCTGCGGATCGCGGCGATGGCCGCCGACGACTTCCGCTCGCTGCTGGCGGCGGGTCTCACCCTGGTCGTTGGCGTGCAGGCCTTCATCATCGCGGCGGGCAACCTCAAGCTCATCCCGCTGACCGGGGTCACCCTGCCGTTCATCAGCTACGGTGGTTCTTCGTTGCTGGCTAACGGGGTGGTGGTGGGACTCCTGCTGGCCCTGTCCGACCGGGGCGTCGAGCCGCCACCGCCGCGCCGCGCGAGGGCCAGGTGAGCGGCGGCCTCAGCCTGCGGGATCGCGCGCCGATCGGTCGTGGGATCGCCCGGGTCGGCCTGATCCTGATCCTGCTGTTCGGCCTGATTGCCGTTGGTGGGGGCTACTGGCAGGTGCTCCGGGCGTCCGAGCTGAGCCACGCCGCCGACAATCCGCTGGTCATTGCGGCCAGCCGGGACCTCCTTCGCGGGATCATCCGAGACCGGGCCGGCCAGGTCCTGGCTTCGAACAGGACCGACGCGAACGGCGAGCCCTACCGGTTCTATGCCGACCGCTCACTGGCGCCCCTGATCGGCTATGCCTCGCCGGTGTACGGAACGGCCGGCCTCGAGCGCGCCTGGAACGCCGAGCTGAGCGGCCTGGGCGGCAGCAACTCCCTCGATGACCTGCTGGCCAAGCTGGCCCCCGGCCGGAGGCAGGGCGATGACCTGGCCCTGAGCCTGTCGCTCAAGCTCCAGGAGGCGGCCGTCCGGGCCCTCGGCCGCGATCGGGGAGCCGTTGTCATGCTCGATCCGCGCACCGGGCGAATCCTGGCGATGGCGTCCACGCCGGTCTTCGATGCCAGCGCCATCGCCAATCCGGTCACCGCTCAGGCGGCCTTCAGCCGAACAGCTGCCTCGGCCGGCCAGCCGTTCCTGAACCGGGCCACGATGGGCCTGTACGTGCCGGGGTCGGTGTTCAAGATCGTGACCTCGATCGCCGGCCTCGGGTCCGGGGCCATCACCTCGTCGACCACCTACGCCCAGCAGCCGGCCGCCGAGCAGACCGGGCTGCTCGTGTCGGGCTTCCGGATCCAT
>JBBRIV010000234.1:0-5044 GCA_038220425.1 Candidatus Limnocylindrales bacterium | reverse complement strand
GAACATGAGGGACAGGTGTCGCCGCCGGATCAGCCCGGCATGGGCGGAATGACCAGGCGCTCCTTCGGGAAGATCTCTCCGACCGGCAGGTCCTCGGGGATGTACCCGACGCTGCCCATCTCGGGGATGTCCAGGCCTTGCAGCTCGGTAGCGGCCGAAACGCGCAGCTTGACGAAGCGGTTGAGGATCTTGAAGAAGATGTACGAGGCGCCGAAGGCCCAGGCGAAGCACACCGCCGCGCCGATGACCTGGGCGACGAACTGGCCCACGTTGCCGTAGAGCAGTCCGGTCACCGATGTGCCGGCGTAGTTGGATGTGCCGTCGGCAAAGATGCCGGTCGCGAGCACACCCCACAGTCCATTCACGCCGTGGACCGCGATGGCCCCCACCGGGTCGTCCACGCGCAGCTTCTTCTCGATGAAGACCGCCGCGAGGCAAACCAGGACACCGGCGATGAGGCCGATGAGCGAGCCGGCGATCGGGCCGACGTAGCCCGACGGCGCCGTGATCGCCACGAGGCCGGCGAGCATGCCGTTGACCATCATGCCCGTATTGGGCTTGCCCTCGGTCCACCAGGTATAGAACATCGCCGACATCGCCCCGAACCCGGAAGCGAGGAGCGTGACGACGGCCACGATGCCGATCCTCAGGGCGCCGTTACCGGAGGCCGCGAACGTGCTGCCCGGGTTGAACCCAAACCAGCCAAAGGCCAGGATGAACGTACCCAGGATGGCCAGGATCTGGTTGTGGCCGGGGATCGTATTGGCCGAGCCGTCCTTGTTGTACTTGCCAATTCGCGGACCAAGGACCAATGCGCCGGCCAGTGCGCACCAGCCGCCGACTGAGTGGACCACGCCGGAACCGGCGAAGTCTGCGTAGCCCACACCCAGGCCGAGCGTGCCCAGCTGGCTGAGCCAGCCACCGCCCCAGGCCCAGTTGGCGAAGACCGGGTACAGGATCGCTGAGATGAAGAAGGCATAGATCACGAACGGCTTCCAGGCGAAGCGTTCGGCCATTGATCCAGTCGGGATCGTGGCCGCCGTGTCCATGAACACGAGCTGGAAGAGGAAGAACGCAACAACACCCACGTCGTACGTGGCCCCGTTGAGGGCAAAGCCGGTGCCACCGATCAGGCCCCAGTTGGTACTCCCGATCGTGATCGCCACCTCGTGGTTCAACGGGTGGAGGCCGCCCAGCTGGCTCACGCCGACCACGCCCAGCCCACCGAAGGCGATCGCGAATCCGATCAGGTAGAACCCAACGATGCCGATCGCGTACACCATGAAGTTCATCGACATCGTGTGCAGGGCGTTCTTCGCGCGGGTGAAGCCAGTTTCAACGAGGGCGAACCCAGCCTGCATGAACATGACCAGGAAGCCGGTCACCAGCAGCCAGGTGAAGTTGATGGCCAGCCGGTTCTGGTCGACCATGTCGGCCAGCTGGGTCGCAAATGGCTCGGCCGCCTTGGCCTTGGCGTAGTCGTCGGCGGTGATCGTGCCAGGCGCGATCCCGACCAGGTTGGCACCGGAGCTGGTCGTCAGACCGGCCGGGTCGCCGCCGGTGTTCTTGTCGACCGAGCAGCCTGCCAGCAGGAGCACGGCAAAGAGTGCGAGTACGCCGAGTACGGCAAGGCGTCGCACTCGGCCTCCGGGCAATGAGTTGCCGGGGGTCCTCATTCGATGATTCCTCCATCCTCCACGGGGGTCGTCAACAGGCGGTCGGCCCGTCGCTTCATGAATGCCGGCCGATGCCAGCGCGGAAATGAGGCCTGCCGGACGATTGATCGTCCGGCCCGCTGGCGCGTCTCGCCGAGGAGCGTCCGCGCCGCTGCAGCGTCGCGAGAGCCATGCTCGGCAGCCTTGAGCGCCTGCTTGAAATGGAGTACCGCGGCATCGAGGTCGCCGAGCCGCAGGTCGAGCTCGCCCGCCTTGATATTCGGAGCAAAGCGCTTCGGGCCAAGGGTCAGGGCCAAACTCATCGTCTCGATTGCATCCTCGATCCGGCCCTGGGCACCCCACGCCGCGGCCAGAAAGGCCCGGACATCGGCGTCCTCGGGCAGTTCGGCAGCCAGGGCAACCAGGATGACTTCGGCATCGTCCACCTCCTCGCGGGCTAGGGCGATGAGGGCGGTCCGATAGTCGGCGCTCTGCTCGGGCGTCATCGCCCCGCGTCGCCGTCGTAGGAGCTCATCGCCAGCACCCGGCCCATGTCCGGGAGCGTCTCGGCGACGCCGCCTGGGAAGGCCGGGATGGGATGTGCATCCGGTGTGCGGGTGGCCCAGCGGGCCCAGATGGCCAGGCCGACCGGGGTGATCACCGTCGTGGCCAGGGCAATCAGGACGACCGCGGCGTACAGGCCCGGTCCAATCGCCCCGGACTGGAGGCCCAGCGACGCCGCCACCAGGGCCACCTCCCCGCGGGCGATCATCCCGGTGCCGACCAGCATCGACGAGCGGCCGTCGAGCCCACCGAGACGCGCGCCCAATCCCGAGCCCACGAGCTTGCCGAGCACGGCGACGACGAGCAGCGCGAGGGCCAGGGGAAGCACCGGGCCGACCGTCCGAAGGTCGGCAGCCAGGCCGATGGCAACGAAGAAGACGGGTACGCAGAACGACTCACCAGCGTGGGTCAGGCGGTCCCGGACATTGGGTGCAACCGGTGACTCGGCCAGGGCAAAGCCGGCCAGGTAGGCGCCGGTGATTCCGGCCAGGCCGCCCAGCGCCTGGAACGCCCAGGCCGCCGCGAGGACCAGGGCCACGGTTGCGGCACTCCCGCCACCACGCAGGTGGAGGTGGCCGATTCCAGTCGCAATCCTGGTACCGAAGAGCTTGATGGCCACGCCGCTGGCGACCAGGGTGACGGCCATCGGCACGATCGTCAGGAGGGGCGAGCTGCCGGTGGAGCTCGACGCTGCAACCACCAGGGCCAGCACGACCAGCCCGATCACGTCATCGATGACCGCCGCACCCAGCACGACCATGCCGGCCTGCGACCGGAGCAGCCCGAGCTCGCCCAGGACCGCCGCCGTGATGCCCACACTGGTCGCCGTCAGGATTGCCCCGACCATCAGGGCCGCACGCAGGTCCGAGCCGGTGGCCAGGGCCACGGCCAGGCCGCCGCCGAAGGGCACGACCACACCACCGGTGGCCGCCAGCAGCGCGGCCCGGCCAACCTTGCGCATGAGCATCCGGTTGGTCTCAAGGCCCGCAATGGCCAGGACGCACAGCGCGCCGATTTCGGCCAGGGTGGCCACGATCGGGCTGTCCGAGACGACACCCAGCAGGCTCGGGCCCAGGATCAGGCCGGCCGCAATCTGGCCGACGGCCCGGGGGAGCCGAACGGTGCTCGCGATGAGGGCGCCGATCTCGGCGCCAGCCAGGACCACGACCAGGGTGAGCAGGATGTCGTTCATGGCCCAAGAGTGGCCCCGGGGCAGCGTCCGCTCCACCGTCGGAACGCGGAGGCAGGTAGTCGGGTGGGTTGTGGGGCGGTTGCGGTTTCGCGACCTTGGCTACCCGGAGTCGCTCATGTCTCCGGCTGCGATGCGCAGCCCGTAGCCCCGCCCGCGCACGTTGCGCAGGCCCGGATGCCCTTCAGCCACGAGCTTCTGGTTGAGGTGATTGAGGTGGGTCCGGAGTGTTTCGAGGTCAACCTCGCGGTGATCGGCCCAGCCCGCCCGGAGGAGCTTCCAGTGGTCGACGATCTCACCCTTGCGAGCGGCGATCACCGCCAGCAGCTCGAACTCGGTTGGCGTCAGGGCCAGGCGGCGCCCGGACACGGTGGCCTCGCGTCGGCCGCCGTCGACCTTGAGCCCGTCAAGGTTGGCCTCACTGCCCGTCGTGGTTGGTGGTCGCCGGCGAATCGCCGCATTCACCCGTGCGATCAGCTCGAGCTGGCGGACCGGCAGGGGCACGACGTCGGCAGCGCCGGCATCGAGGGCAGCCACGACCCGCTCCTCATCGCGGGTATCGGCCACGACCAGGATCGGTGCGTCGCTCCGGGCGTGGAGCCGGGCAACCAGGGTCGTCAGGTCGGGGTCGAGGCTGCCCAGGCAGACCACCACGTAGTCGGGCGCCTCCTCGACCAGCCGGGCCAGGGCCGTCTCGACCCTGTAGGCCGTGACGATCTCATGGCCGGCTGCGCCCAGGGCATTGGCGATCGCGCCCACGTCGGCCGGGTCGGGGGCGGCCACCAGCGCCCTCAGGCGGGCGGGCGGCAGCCGGGGGCTGGGCTCGGGCATGCACTCGACGGTAACCGGCGCCAAATCGTTCGCCGAGAGCGGCCCGGTAGCGGTTTGGTTACCGGCAGGTGCCGCGACGGTGACCGTGCCATCTCGCAACCTTGGCGCGACCGGCCCGTCGTCTAACGGCACCGTGAGCGTTACCGAACCCGGTCCGGGCGATCCCTACGGTCGTGTTCCCGCCGCCGCGTGCTCCGAGGAACGCCCGACAGATGGAAGATCCAGGCAGCATCGACCAGTATCGGGACGAGTTGATTCCCGTCGCGCCGCTGTACGACGCCCGCTTTGAGCACGATGCCTGCGGTGTCGGGTTCGTGGCCGAGAGCCGGCTGGGACCATCGGAGCGGGTCGTGGCGCTGGCCCTCGAGGCGTTGGGGGCGATGGCCCACCGCGGGGCCACCGGGGCCGATGCCCGGACCAGTGATGGATCGGGCCTGGCCCTGCCCCTGTCGGCCGGCTTCATCGAGCGGGTCACGGATGCGCTCGCGATGACCCGGCGGCCGGCCGGGCAGCTGGTCGGGCAGCTGGCCGTCGGCACGGTCTTCCTGCCGGATTCGGCCGCCGCGCGCGGGGCGGCCATCGGCCTGGTCGAGCGGGCCATCACGGCCGAGCACCTGACCGTGGTCGGCTGGCGGCCCGTCCCGATCGATTCGGGTGTCCTTGGTGACCAGGCCGCCGCCTCGCTGCCCACGATCCGCCAGGTCGTGGTCGCCCGGTCGCGAGCGCTGCGTCCGGCGGCGTTCGAGCGGCGCCTGTACCGGGCCCGGCGCCCGATCGAACGATGGGCCGCCGGCACGCCTGGTCT
>JBBRIV010000233.1:0-5047 GCA_038220425.1 Candidatus Limnocylindrales bacterium | reverse complement strand
AGCTCGACCGGACCGGGACCCCGGCCCAGGGGGCTGATCGTGCGGACCAGGCTCCGGGTGGCCTCGGACAAGGGCGACGGTTGGGTAGGGGCCGGCCCTTCGGCCAGCCAGGCGAACGTGTCGCCGTGATCCTCCGTACTGATCATGCTGCGCAACCTGTCGCCGTCGAACGGATGGGACGTGGTCATGGCTGCGCCACCGGCGGTTGGGGCAGCACGATCTGCTGCCCGGCAGGCCCGAGCTGGAACGGGAGCTGGATCGATACCTGCTGAGTCATCTTCACCCAGGCGACCCCGAGGTGGTTCTCGATGATCTTGACCGCCGTCCCCTGGAAGGTGTGCATGGTGGCGTGGTGGACACTCAGAACCGCGTCCTGGAGGCCCTGATCCGATTCGAGGTCCCGGATTACCACGCCCTTGTCGCGGGCCGCATCGCGGCCGATCCCCATGCCGTGGGACTTGTGCCGCTCGTAGTTCGCGAAGTATTCCGCGATCCGGGCGGCCTTGGCTGCCCGGCTGGGGGAAGGCGGCAGCATGTAGCGGCGCAGCCATTCCCGGACGAGACGCTTCGACAGCTCCTCGGCCTGCTCGCATTGCTCAAGCAGGGACGGGCCGTAGGCCTGGAGGATCGGGAGCCACGCGCTGAGGAGGCGCGGATCGTCGGCTAGTTCGCGCTTCGCCCGGTCGAATTGTTCGAGGATCGCCCGGGCCGGGTAGTACTGCCCGCCGATGCCCATCTGTGGGTCGATCGGACCGAGCTGGGAGTGCTTGCCCATCCAGATCTCGTCGGCCGAGAGTGACCACATCGTTGCCGCCGACATGGCTGCCAGGGGCACGAACACGCGAATGTGGGTGTACTTGCCCCGGAGGTAGCGGACGATGCTGGCGGTGGCGTCCGGGCTCCCGCCGGGGCTGTGCAGGATGATGTCGAGCCCGGGCCCGGCGAGCCCCTTGCAGGCGCTCATGAGGCCCTGCATGTCCTCAAGGACGATCGACGTGTCGGGCTTGCCGGTGAGCCAATCCGAGGAGTACAGGATCGTGTCGCGGCCGGTCAGCTCGTGGAGCTGCCTCAAGTACTTGCGGCGGACACCATCGAAGTCCAGCCGGCCGGTCGCGGCCGCGGGTGCCTGGATCTCCTCCAGAATCTCCCCCCACGTCGGCATCAGTCGGTCCCGTTGCCGCCGGTCGCGTATCGGGGAGCGGGCTGGGTGGCGCCGACGGAGGCGACCCGGCCATGGAGCCGCTCATACACGTCGATCGCCTCGGCCACGCCGGCCAGCTTCCGGCCATCCTGGACCAGTCGCGCCTGCTCAGCCTGGCGGCTGGGCGTCTCGGAGTGTTCGCGCTGCGTTCGGGTCATCTCGTCCCCCTACGTGTGACGGTGTACCACCATGATGGCACACCCTATTGACAGCGCGAGTCCCCAACGGTCCCAGTGCTGAGCCGCAACGGCCCCGGCCGATGGGGGGACCGACCGGGGCCGATCGTGATCCTACGCCGACCGCGTTCGGGCGACCAGGCGGGCCAGCTTGGCCACGAGCCGACGCCACCCCGACGGCAGCCGCCGACGCTCTCCGGCCGCGATTCGTGGCCAGAGTTGTGACAGGTAGGCCGTCATGAATGGCTCGACCTCAACCTCCGCCAGTAGATCGATCTGGACGTCGTGCCAGGCCATCGAGCGGTTGGCGAAGGCGGGCCGATATGTCGGGATCTGATCCTCGGGATCCCACGGCGCCGGCGCGACCATCGGCGCGCTCTGGCCCTCCGGGATCTGGGCGATCTGGGCGATGCCGTGGTCGAGCGCCTGATCGTCATCGTGATCGCGGTCAGCCGGATCGACGTCGATCACCGGGATTCCCGGAGGTAGGGATCACCGGATGCCAACCTGGACAACGCGGTCGAGCCGTCCCGATTCCGGTACCTGGCCGGTTGGAGGTGACTGTGGCGCGGGGCGATCAGGGTCAGGCCCAGGGCGACCAGCATCGCCTCGTCCTCCGTCCGGGCGGCCAGCCGGCCATCGTCCCCCACGTCGCGGTTCTCGAGGGCCTTCACGAGCTCGGACTTGCGGGCGTCGCCGCCGGGCGGATCGAACGCGAGCTCGTCGGCGCCCATCGCCTGGAGGATCGCGGTCAACAGGGCCTGGCGGTCACGGCCCCGGCCAAAGTAGCCATGGGGCCGATGCAGCTGCTCTGGCCAGCCGTCGATCACCCGGAGGAGCTTGTACAGGGCGAATCCCCCGGCCGTGGTGCAGTCGGTGAAAAAGCACAGATCGCTCGGCCACTCGGACCGGGCGAGATCGACGATCCGGGCGCGGACGACCTCCACGGCCGATTCCAACCGCTCGGAATGGCCAACCTCGTGGCGCATCCGGCCCCATGGGCCAGTGGGCAGGGCCGGCGCCATCTCGACATGCTCGGTCGCGACCAGCGCCGACCGGGTATGGCTGTCGCCGAGAACGATTCCGACGTGGATTCGGGGCATCTTGATTCCTCCTAACCGCTCTTGACCGGCGCGACATGCGGCTTGCGAAAGCCGTCGAAGATCGGCGACGGGGTATCGGTGGTCAGGGCGGCCAGGCGATCCGGGCTGAACCAGCCGCCCATGCCCTCGGTCAGGAATTGGCAGCCGTACTCCGCGCCGTAGTCCGCTTCGCTCATCTGGCGGCGCGCACCTTCGAGGAAAGCCGCGGTGATCGTCGGGACCTCGTCACTCCGGACCTTGAACGTGGCCCAGCTCGCAGGCGGGTCATTCCAGAGGTCCTGGAAGGGATTTCTGCCGGCTGGCGTGCTCTGAACGATCATCCGGCCACCGGTGGCGACGAGGGCACTCGCCGCGGTCCAGGTCTCGGGGTCCAGGTAGCCGGCCTCGTCGATGATCAGCAGGTCGGCCGTCCAGCCGCGGGCGGATCGGGCCGATCCGGGCAAGCTCAGGATCCGCGAGCCGTTGGCAAGCTTCAGCATCGAGACGGAATCCCCGATGAGCGGCTTGCCGATGGCCCGGATGCCGGCCCGGGCGATGCCGGTGATCGCCGCGCTCTGCTTTTGGGTCGGCGACAGGACCACGGTCATCGACCCGGCGCGGTACACGGCGTTGTGGATGACGACGGCGCCGGCGGCGGTCGAGAATCCGCTCTGGCGGCTTTTCAGGACGACAATCGAGCGGCGTTCGCGCAGGTAGTTCAGCTGATGGGGCATCGGCGCGAGGCCGAACGCGTGCTCGAACACGACGGCCGGGTCCAGGGCGGCCAGGACCTCGGCCATCAGCGGATCGCTGATCGTCATCGCGGTCGCCGCGATTCGATGTAGTCGGCCAGGCGCCGCAGGGTGATCGGGTTGTCTTTGACCCATCCGAGGGCGAGATTGTCCGGGTTGCAGAGCAGGCCACGGACGCAGAATCGACAACCGACACCAGCGCATTCCCGACAACCATGATCGTGGTCGAGAACGGGGCCGAGCGGACCCCAGTCGGAGGTCCCGCACCCGGCGCAGACACCGCCCTGGGCGCGGAGCAGGGCGTCTCGCTGATCGGGCTTCAATCCATACCGCGCTCGCCTGGCCGGCGCCCGTGGGTCAGCAGGACCGAGGATTCGCTGACGGGCACGCGGTGGATTTGGACCGTGCCAGGGCATCAGGACGGCCCTCCGGGCGGGTAGCGGGACCTGATTGCGCTGGCCAGGGCGTCGGCGGCGTCCGGGTACGGGTCGAGAACGTCCAGGACCAGCCGGGCGAGCTCTTCGGCCTGATCGGCCAGGGCCGACGCGGTTGCCGTGTCGTTGGTCGATCCGGCGCCGGATTTCACGACGTCGGCGTAGGCCAGGCGGAGCTCCCGGGCGATATCCCGGAACTCTCGGCCGGTCGCGCCTTTCGCTTCGAACTCGAGCCGCTGGACGATCCCCGCGATGCCCTCGAAGTCGGACATTTGTCCGGATTCGGACTTCCCAGAGGGTGCGACATTTGTCGCGGCCCTCGCGACGTGGACGGCCAGGTGGTGCCGTAGGGCGTCGTGGCCGACGGCGAACCGCTTCGCCGTCCCCCGGATCGACGCGCCGGACTGGACGGCCGATTCCATCGAGACACGATCAGGATGGGCGCAGATCCCGCATGGCCGGGGCATCAGGACGGCCCCCGATGGTCATGCATGTATGGATATCCAGCCGATGAATAGTCCGGCTTGACGAGGTACCCCAGCGTGACGTTGTTCCGACTGGCGGGCATCGTCCGGCGCCCATCGCCGCTGCCGGGTGGCCGGGGTGGGTCGGCCCTATGCACGGCCCTCGCATGCTCATGCACCCGACCTATGGTCATGCACCCGGTCGGCTGCCCAGGCACGAGGTCGATGCACTCACCCATCACCCGCTTGTCGATGGCGGCGATCAGCATTGTGGCCATCACCACTCGAACCGCTCGCCGGGCTTGCCCCGGGTCGGGTCCGCCTTGACCTGCCCCTGATGCGACCGCTCCCACGACCTGGCCACCCCGGTGGAGATCCGGATACCCATGCGGTGCCTACGGAACAGGTGGGCAACCTCCTCGTCGGAGGTCGCGATCAGGACGACTGAGCACAGACATACGACTGTCGCGCCGTGGTCATGGGTCGCATAGGTGATCTCGGCGATGCGGCATCCGGCGGTGCCCTGGGCAGGACTCATACGAACAACCGCATCAGCGGCGTGCCAACCATGACCACGCATCGCTGGCAGCGCCACGTCATGGGCCAGGCGAACCGCTCCTCGATGGGCGCGTGGCCACAGGCGGTGATCCGGCCGATATGGGCATGGCCCACGCCATCGGGGCCGGCCGTCCAGCGCGGCGGGCGGACTGGGCGCCGGGTCATCCGACCTTGACCACGATGGTGTTGGCCATGATCGCGGCGAACGCTGCCTGGGTCGCATCCGAGGTGCCCTGCAAGTCGAACACGATGGGCCGGTTGTGGAACGACCGAGCCCATTCGACGATCTCCGCCGGATAGCCGAAGTGGAGCGGCACCAGATCGCCCTCGGTCATCCGGGCCATGTCATCCAGGACCTGCTCCCGCGTCTCGTCAACGTC
>JBBRIV010000232.1:0-5081 GCA_038220425.1 Candidatus Limnocylindrales bacterium | reverse complement strand
GGGCTCATCGTGTCGACCACTCCGGCAGGTTCGAGGAGTACCCTGGTCAGGTCGGGGTCGGATTGTCCACCGACAGCACGCTAGGCCGATGACCGGGAGCGCCGAAGTTGGGCAATAGGATCCGGGTCTGGCATAGGTCATGGCCGACGACGGGTCGATCGCATTGGCCCCGCCTTATTGGGGCGGTGGCGCTCGCGATGAGCCTCGCTGGCTGCGGTCTGACCGTCGGGCCGACCGGCGACGACACGACGAAGCTCCACGACCAGGCCCAGGCAGCGCTGGTCCGCTGGGCCGCTGCGGTCAAGGCTGCCGGCGGGAACGACGCCTTCGTCCAGATCGGGGATCGAACGCTCCAGATCGGGGATTGGGAGGAGTCGGTCGGCGGCGATGACAAGATCGCCTTGATCGACGGCCTGGTTGAATCGACGATTCCGCTCAGCGACGCGACGCCACCCGATGGAGAGGTCCATTGGCCCGATGGCAGCACCTCCACGGTGAAGTTGCTTTCCGTTCGGCAGGTGCTGAAGGACCTCAAGTCGGAGGGCGACCCGTCGTCGTGCTCGGGCTGTAAGCCACTGGAGATCACCAAGGCCGAGCTCTCAAACGGGCCTGTGACCACGAGCCGGGGCCAGGTGCATGCACCGATGTGGTTGTTCTCGCTTCAGGGAACAGCGGTTCGCCTGGCGCGGGTCGCGGTCGCTTCGAGCATCACCGTCACACCTCCGCCCTGGGATCCGAACAACGCACCGATTGGCTTGGCGATCAGCGCTGCGAGCGGATCGCTCACTGGGCGCCAGATGACGGTTAGCTTCACCGGCGCCCCAGGTCCGGCAAGCCAAGGCTGTGGAGCCGACTACACCGCCGAGGCCGTCGAGTCCCCTGAGGCGGTCGTGATCATCGTCATCACCCACGCCAACCCGACGATCGGCGCCTGCACGGCGGTAGGCGCACCGCGCACCGCGACCGTCCAACTCGCGACGCCACTCGGCAACCGCGTGGTGCTCGAGGTCCAGCAAGGCCTGCCGGTCGCAGTGTCACTGAGCCCGTGATCGAGAACTCGCTGTCACGAACAACTCATCGTGGACGTCGGCATTAACGAGACGGGCGCTCGGCTTTCGTGAACTACCGAAGCTCCGGCTGCATGCCGGAGCGGAGGGCCCGATCAATCGCTCGAACGTGGTCCTCGTCAAGGGCCGGGGTGACCCAGTCGAGCAATCTCATCCGGTCAACAAACGCCGCGGGCAAACCGATGTGGTAGTGCTCGACGTAGTCGGCGGTCTCCCGTCTCCAGTAGTACGCCCCGTCGGTCTGGATCGCCGGCCCGCCAGCGACACCGAACGGCGTCGAGATCCCATTCCGGCGATCCCCTCGATGTCGTGGCTGTCGGAGATCCAGATGCCGGCCGTCGATGAGGTCGTAGCTGTAACCCATGATCGCGATCACGATCGATCCGGACCGGAGATAGGCGGCCACCGCGGCCGGATCGGCCGCCAGTTTGCCAACCAGCGAAACGAGTTCCGCCCGATACGTGGCGATGCTCTCGGGGTCCTCGCCGACCGTCCGCCCGAAGCAGCCAAGTGGCTCAGGGACCATGGTCATTGCGGGATCATGCCACCCTCGGCGCGGAATTTCGATATTGTCCGGCCTCTTGGCAGCGATCCGCGGGGGACCAGGTGCGGCCAAGGCAACGCTGACGAAAGTCTCGACGAGGCCACGAATCTGGCGCGACACCTCGAGCGGTCAACGGCTGATCTGTGCCGCTGCCGCCGGCGGCGTCGCCTCCTGGGCCAGTCGAAGTTGGGTCATGACCTCATTCGCTGCGCTCCACGCGGCTGAGAGTGGATGCGGGCCATCGAATAGGCCTTTGACTGGCGCCGAGGCCCGCCGTGGTCCGTCGTAGGTCAAGACAACGAAGGACACCTCCCCGTCGCCGGGCGGCGCGTCAGTCGCGGAGCGAGGAAACGCTTCCAGCTGTGACTCCACGACCCGAAGGAGGGCCTGGTTTGCCGCACGGACAGCCGGGACCGCGCCAGCCCCGATCACCCCGCCGCCCGTGCTCGTGTACAGGCTCGTCGTGCCGTCGGCGAAAGCGACGATCGTGGCCATCGCGCCGCCCATGCCGATGTCCGTCAGGACCGCCCAGACGTGCGGTAGATCAGGTGTTGGTTGGCTCAGGACCTCGGCCGGAGCAAGCGCGAGTATCCGACCGCGCAGATCCAGGGGCCCCGGCTGTGCAGGTTGGTGGGCTGCCGTCAACGGCTGCTTGCGTCCGAACCCGAATGGCACGGCACACTCCATAGCGCGAATGACGATCGGCGAGCCAAGCCTACGCCGTTGCCAGATCGAGAACACCGCACCATTCACTCATCGTGTCTGGATACGCGGTGAGTTCACCAGCCGCAATGGTAGGTGACGCAGATGGCTGTCCGACCGGGCCCGGTCCTTGAGGGGGCGTAACGTTCGGCGCAGCGTTGGGCACAGATCGTCGTCGTGAATCGACGGACTGATCCGAAGGAGCGACATGCCTGAACCAGATCCCAAGAAGGCCGTCCGCAATGCCGGGGCGTTCCTGACAGATACGTCCTACGGGATGATTCCGATCCCGATGAGCACGCTGAGCGACGAGTACCGCGATCAACCGGTGGAGCCGCAGGACTCGGATCGGGTCCCGGCTCCTGAGCAGCCGAGCCGGATGCGCCGGATCGCCGATCGCCTGCGGCGCCGCTCCGAACGATGAGTCGACGGCGCCCGGGATCGGCGCGATGTCTGCAACCAAGTCGGCAACGGCCCGGCAGCGTTCTTGGGCGCTTGTCGCGTCGTTTCCGATTGGGCCTGCCATTTCTGGTGCTCGTAGCCCTGGTCGGGGGGAGTTGCACCGGGCCGCCAGCGTTCCCGATCAACCTCGTCATCGAGGTCTACAACAAGACGACGGTCGACGGCACGTTCCGGTACACCGGGAACGGCACGTCCGGCAGCGGCTCGATTACCGGCTGTCCGAACGCCTCGGGCAACGGGGACATCACCGATATTGTGCTCGGCCCCGGAACCTGGACGCTGACCTTCCTCGACGCCCAGGCCTCCCTGACGACGACGCTCATGGCCCCGAGCACGGGGGAGGTCTATTTCGGCTACGTCATCCGGCCGAACGGGAAGATCGCGCTGCTCTATGGCGGGTCCGTCCCAACACCCGAGCCGACGATCTCGCCGGGCTGCGCCTGAGTGACCGAAAGGAGATGAGCCACCCCGCGGCGCGGGCTTCCCCTCCGTCGTGGTGCAGGACGATCGGGCGCCACAATAGGCGACGAGACGCGTCTTAGGTCTATCGTGCTGAGTTTGTTAGCGCACCGATGATCGAAGAGCCGGGGAGGAGAGCGTCAATGGGCCCAATGCTTTATACGGGACTGGCGTCATTCGGAGCGACCGTCGCGCTTGGGTTGATCGCGGCAGGGACGGTCCGGACCACTGCGTCACCGGGCTGGAGTCGGGGCACGGCCATCGTCCTGATGGCATTCGTGTTCGGCATCGCAACCCTAGGGGTGGTCGTCGGAATCGCGGCGATCTTTGCCGGCGAAGTCAGCGCACCGAGCGACGCGCTTCTGGCCACGGCGCTCGCGATTGCCGGCTCGGTCATCGGGATCGTCGTCATGGCGCGCCGGGCAGGCCGCCTCGATCGCGGGATCGCCGCGCTTGGAACTGCCTGCATGGTAGGGATCGTGACCCTGTCTATCGTCCTCGTGTTGCTGCTCGTCGCGTTTGATCAGGGAGTGGTGGTCGCGATCGGTGTGCCGCCGCTCGTCGCCTTGGGCATCATCAGCGGGCTGTCGGCCCTGGCGATCGGGGTCCTCGGGGCACATGGGCTGGCAGTACTCACAACCGTCGACGCCCAGTCGGCCGGCGCCATCCGAGCCCAGCTCCTTCGTCAGTGCACCCTGCTGCTGGGCGTCGCAGTGATCAGCGGCGTCCTGGCCATCCTTGACACGTCCGTGCATTGACGGGCCGATCGCGCTCCGGCGAGGGTGACTTGACCATTTGCAGCCCTCGGGGTCCGGCTATCTCGTCTTCAACTTCCGAACGAAGGGCCCGTGTTCGATGCAGATCGTGATTGTGGCGTTGGGCGCGGCCGCCGCGGTCCTCCTGGCCCTCGCCGCCCTGGCCGCGGCAGCGGGCAATGAACTTGCCTGCCTTGGGCTCGGGTCGGCGGGGGGCGCGGCCGTCAGCGCAGCCTGGACCCTCGATGCGGCGAGCCGCCCGAGTCGCTGACCGCGTTGAGCCAGCCCGCCGTTGGTGGCCTGATCGCCTACACCGGGCGCGACGCCCCCTCATCCGCTATTTGCTTCTCGACCACTCTCCCGTCCGAGGATCTTCCTTAGCCCGCACGCTGGAAGATCACTGTGAAGTCATCGTATGGGTTCATTTTTGGACGGATTTGAACCTCCGGGTCCCACGCCCCGCCTCGTTTTCCTCCGATTGGATCGCCGCGCGCTCCTCGGCGTCGGCTGAGCAGCAGGCAACTCCCGACCGAACCGCTTGGAACCCTTGTGATGCGGCCGGTGTAGATTCGCCGATGGAACACCCAGTGGCCCGGAGGCGATCGAACATGCGGCGTAGCCCGGTTCTTGCGCTCGTCCTTGGTCTAGGGCTGCTGCTCGGCACGGCGTCGTCGGTGGCTGGCAAGGCCGGCATCATCGCCCACCTCGACTCGCCCTTACAGCGGGATCTCCAGCCCGGCACCATCCTCACGATTGGCTGGACTCTCTTCGTGCCGGGGTCCTCGGGGCTGATCGGCACCGCGACCATCCTGCGGGTCTATCCATCGAGTGGCGGCGCCACGGTGGACGTCGGTGCCAACGAGGACAGGGCCGGCCACTACGTCGCGACGGTCACCGTGCCGTCAGGCGGCATCGCGACGATTGGCATCGGGATACCAGGCGAAAGCTGCTATGCCGGAGGTCGGTGCGTGCCCGCGGTCGATTTCTTCACGGTGACCGACCCTGCTGGAGTTCGGATTGCCTCTCCTCTAGGAGTTCAGCCGCCGAGCACGACCACATCCCGGCGTGCCACAAAGACCACCGACGACCCAT
>JBBRIV010000231.1:0-5084 GCA_038220425.1 Candidatus Limnocylindrales bacterium | reverse complement strand
CGTCAACGCCCTCTCGGACGCGCCGTCAACGATCGACGCCCGGCGGATCGGTCGTCTCGAGCAGGAACTCCGGACGATCGCCCTGGACAACGCGTTCGGGCGGATCAGCGACAACGACTACTTGCGTCGCAAGACCGAGCTCAGCGGCCAGATTGAGACCGCTCGTCGGCCGCAACCAGCTTCGGGGACGATTGATCCCGCGCGAGCCGTCGCGTATCTGGATGACTTGCGCTCTCTCTGGGATGTCGAGCTGCCCGAGCAGCCAGAACATCAGCCGGTCCGTCGCGAGTACGAGCTTCGGCGTGCCGAGGCGACCGCTGCCGGATTCGCGCGGCTTGAGGCACTGGGGCCGGTGATCGTGGAAGCCAAGCTCTCGGAGGATCCACTGGCGGGACGGTCGCTCGCCCTGTCGCTGGAGCCGGAACGCGCCGAACTCAATGGCGAACAGGCGGACGTCGTCCGCCAGCTTCTCGACGGTCACCGCACGCGACTGGCTCGCTCGAACACGCCGGGAGCATGCAAGAAGCGACGCCAGCGTTCGGCGAAGGGGACACTAAGGTGCGTTGGTCGGGGCGAGAGGATTTGAACCTCCGACCTCATCGTCCCGAACGATGCGCGCTACCAAGCTGCGCCACGCCCCGACCGAGTGCGCCCGTTGTACAGGGCCCGCGGATGATACCCCAACGGGCTCGAGACTCATCGAACCGTCAGAGCTCGAACAGGTTCGCCTCGTGGGAAGCGTTCTGGCGGGCTCGTTCGTCGGCCCGGATCGGGATCGTGGCCAGCGCGGCCAGGAGAAAGGTGACGGCCATCAGCCCGAACACAATCTGGACACCACTCGCCTCGCCGGCCTGGTCGATGATCAGGCCGTAGATCGCCGTCCATAGCGAGCCGACGCCAAAGGCCAGCGTGAAATAGGCGGCGTAGGTCGCGTCGCGCAGGGACGGCGCGGCGATGTCGCCGAGGAGCGCCTGGAGCTGGGGGCTCTCGGCAAAGCTGAACAGGCCCATGATCGCGATCCCGATCCACAGCCCGAGCAGGTTCGAGCCCGACGCCATGAACACGAGGAAGCCGGCGGCGCCGCCCAGGTAGACGCCGATGATCACCGGCTTGCGCCCGACCCGATCCGACAGCCAGCCGGCAATCAGCGGCATCGGCACGGCGAAGACGATCAGGGCGCCGTACATCAGGCCCGACAGGGACTCGCCAAAATTCAGGACCCGGGTCAGGTACAGCAGCACGAACAGGTTGACCACGCCCACCCCGCGACCGCCGCCGCCAAGCACGGACGTGAGGTACAGCCAGCGCATATCCCGATCACGGACGATCTGGCTGAACGCCTGGCGGAGCGTGCCGCCGGCCCTGGCGGCCGCCCGATCCGTTCCGGATTCACGCATGAAGAAGAGGATCGCGACGGCGATCACGACGGCTGGAATACCGAACGCAATCGACGCTCCGCGCCAGCCCCACAACGCGATGATCGGCACCCCGGCGAGGGCCACGATCACGGTCCCCACGTTGCCCCCGGCGATGTGCGCACTGATCGCGAAACCCCGCCGCTCGGGCGGGAACTGCTCCGAGAGCAGGCCGTTGCCCACCGGGTGCTGGGGCGAGCCGCCGATCCGGGACAGGACGTTGGGGATCGCGAACGTCGGGAAGCTCGACGCCAGCGCCTGGGCCGCAAACCCAGTCCCAAAGACGATTCCGCCGATCCCCAGCAGGCGCCGCCTGGGCATCATCCGGGTGAGTTGCGCATAGCTCAGCTGGACCAGGCCCGACGACGCCGCGCCGAACGCCGCTAGGAATGCGATCGTCTCGACGCTCACATGGAACTCATCGATGATCTTGAGGAAGATCAGGGGCAGCAGGAATGCCTGGCCATGATTCACCGCATGGGCGATCGACAGCAGCCACAGCGACTGCATCGGCCGGATCGCCGGCTCGCTGTGCGGCGCGAGAGCTGGTTCCGGGCTTAGTTCCGGGCGCGGTTCGGGGCTGGGTTCGGGGCTGGGTTCGGGGCTGGCTTCCGGGCTTCGTTCGGGGCTCGGTTCTGGGCTGGCTTCCGGGCTTCGTTCCGGGCTCGGTTCTGGGCTTGGCTCTGCGGGGCTCACGCGGGCAATTCTGGCCGATCTTGGACCACCCGGTTGGGCCATTCCGCCCTCAGCCTCGAAGGCGGCTCCGTTTGAGCCTGGTCCCGGTTCGGTCTGTCCAGAGCAGGCCGTCCCCCTCCGGAAGTCGAGACTCCGGATCCGTCAGGGTGTTGATCCAGGGCCCCGAGTCAGCCAGGAATCGAGCCAGAAAGAGCGGCCGCAACTCGCTGATGAGGGCCCGGTTGCGCCTCGTGTCGCGCACGACGAAGAGCGCTCGCACGGTCCACTCGACATCTGGGTCGAGTCGATTGCGCAGCGCGGCGACCTTCGCATCGAGGCCTCGAAGCGCCGCACCCACGTCCTCAAACCAGTTCCAGATCTCGGCGACCACCGCCTCGCCCGTCGCGCGGCGCACCAGGGCAACGTCGATCGACCGAGACCACCGCCGATCCGGGTCGACCGCCAGCTCCGGCAACGCTGCCCAACCGCCCGGGACCGCTAGGTGGATTAGGGTGCTCTGCCCCCGAAGGTGCACGATGTCCCGCGGCAGGTTCGCACCTGGCGCATCCTCGAGGAACCCAACGAGCTGTCCCCCGACCGCCGCCGCGACCATCGCCCAGGTCTCGATCGACGCCGATTGCCCACGGCCCAGCTCGAGGTCACTAATTAGTGGTTGCGACAGTGCCGCGCGATCGGCGACCTGCGCCTGGGTCAGGCCCGCGCTAGTTCGAGCGTCTCGCAACGCGATGCCCAGGCGATTCGAGATCGTGGCCGCGCGATGACGCCCGACACGCGCCTCGGCGCCGATCCTTCGACCCTCGTTGAACCGTCCCATATCACGACTATTGTTAGGCGACGCCCTTCGCTGAGCCTTACGTGGTGATCGGAGCCATCAACGCTCCGCGGCATTGATAGTCGTGATATTCCGTGGCTTGGAGAGGCGTTGAGGGCCTCTGGAGTGGGTTCGAAGCCTTCTAAACGGCGCGAAGTGTGCTGCCTAAGGTTAGTCGTGATATTGGGCCGCCCGGCACTCAGCGCTGGCCCGCGTCGGCACCCAGCGCCAGCCCACGCAGCGCCGCCCCGCCGCGCCGGCACTCAGCGCTAGCACGCCCCGCCGCGGAACCCCCGCCGCGCCGCCCGGCACGCACCGCGGAACCCCCGCCGCGCCGGCACTCAGCGCTAGCACGCCCCGCCGCCCCGCCGCGCCGCCCCGCCGCGGAACCCCCGCCGCGCCGCGGAACCCCTAGAACTGCTCCAGGTAGCGGTCGATCTCCCAGTCGGAGACCTGCGTGCGGTAGTCGTCCCATTCGGCGCGCTTGGCGTCGAGGAAGTGGTTCAGGACGTGGTCGCCCAGAGCCTCGCGGATGACCTCGTCCTTCTCGAGCTCGTCGAGCGCCTCGCCCAGGGTGCCCGGCAGCTCCTTGATCCCGAGCTCGGCGATTCGGGCGGCGTCCATCTCGAACAGGCTCTCCTCGACCGGCTCGGCCAGCTTGAGCCCGCGCTCCACCCCATCCAGCCCGGCCGCGATCATCGCCGTGAACGCCAGGTACGTATTGGACGACGGATCGGGGCAGCGAACCTCCGCCCGGGTCCCCTCGACGGAACGACCCGGCGAGACCATCGGTACGCGGATCAGGGCGGAGCGGTTGGTCCGGCCCCAGGTCAGGTAGGTCGGTGCCTCGTAGCCCGGGACCAGCCGCTTGTACGAATTCACCAGCGGCGCCAGGACCGCGATCATGCCCCGGGCATGGGCCAGGATGCCGGCCATGTATGAGCGGGCCAGGTCGGACAGCCCGTACGGGTTGGACGCATCGGCGAAGGCGTTGCGCTGCTCGGCGATCGAAAAGAGGCTCTGGTGGGTGTGCATACCCGAGCCGTTGATTCCGTGAAGTGGCTTGGGCATGAACGTGGCGTACAGGCCGTGCTGCTGGGCGATCGCCTTGAGGGCGAACTTGAAGGTCACCGCGTTGTCGGCCGTGCGCATCGCATCGCTGTACTCGAAGTCGATCTCATGCTGGCCCACCGCCACCTCGTGGTGGGCGGCCTCGACCCGGATCCCGAAGGCCTCGAGGGCATCGACCATGTCCTGGCGGATCTCCTGGGCCAGGTCGGTCGAGAAGTCGAAGTAGCCGGCCTGGTCGTGCGGGAGCGGTTCGATCGAACCGTCCTCGGCCCGCCGGAAGAGGAAGAACTCGAGCTCGGGTCCGGTGTTGACGATGTAGCCCATCTTGGCCGCCCGGTCCACCTGGCGGCGGAGCACGTAGCGCGGATCGCCCACGAACGGCTGGCCGCTGGGCGTGAACACGTCGCAGATGATCCGCGCCGTCCCGCGCGGGCCGCTGCCCTTCTGCCAGGGGATCTCGGCAAAGGTCGACATGTCGGGCATCAGGTACTGGTCCGACTCGGCGATCCGGGTGAAGCCCTCGATCGACGATCCGTCGAACCAGGTCCCGTGCTGGACCGAACCCTTGAGCTGGTGCATGGGGATCGTCACCGCCTTGACGATGCCCATGATGTCGGTGAACTGGAGCTGGATGAATCGAATCCCGTTCGCAGCGGCGGCATCGATCGTGTCCGAGATCGTCGCTGCCTTGTCCTTATCGGCCAACGGGGCACTCCTTCTGCATTGCGGGCGAGGCGTTCAACCTACCAGAGCCGATGGTTGCGGCGAGGATTCGAAACCACCGGAAGGCCGGCGGAGGGCCACCAGGTCGTCGAGCAGCCGCCCGAACTCGCGCCGGAAATCGACATAGCGCTCCGAGCGGCCGACCAGACGCAACTCGCCACTGGGGTCCAGCCGGGCCCACACCCGACGGCGCGGGCGGTAGAAGGTGATGAGCAGTCCGGTGATCAGGCTCAGGAACGCGAACCACACGATGCCCTGGCCGGGATCCTCCTTGGCCACCAGGATCGTGGCGTTCTGGAGGTCGAGCAGCTGGACGTAGAAGTCCGTGTCGGGCGAACCGGCCACGCCGCCAACCGCCACGAAGAACG
>JBBRIV010000230.1:0-5095 GCA_038220425.1 Candidatus Limnocylindrales bacterium | reverse complement strand
CGTCGGTGATGGTGCCGGCCACGTGGGTGTCGGCCTGGGCAAGGCCGGCGAGGTTCCCGAATCGATCCGCAAGGGCGTCGAGGATGCCATGAAGAACCTGATCCGGATCCCGATGGTCGGAACCACGATCCCCCACGAAGTGCGGGTCGAGTATTCCGCCGCTCGGGTCATGCTCAAGCCGGCCTCCCAGGGCACCGGGGTCATCGCTGGTGGCGCTGTGCGCGCCGTCGTCGAGGCGGCCGGGATTCGGGACATCCTGGCCAAAGTCCATGGCTCGACCAACCCGGTCAACGTGACCCGGGCCACGATCAACGCACTGGCGTCGCTTCACTCAGCGGCCGAGATCTCGGCTCGCCGTGGCGTGACCGTCCGCCTGGCCATCCCGGGCCAGCCGGTCGTGGAGGCAGCCGATGCCCGCTAGGCTGCGTGTCACCCAGGTGAAGAGCACCATCAGTCACATCCAGCGGAATCGCGCCACGGTTCGCGCCCTCGGCCTGCACCACATCGGTGACGTGATCGAGGTCGTCGACAATCCAGCGACCCGCGGCATGGTCCGCCAGGTGCGTTTCCTCGTCACGGTCGAGGAGCTGCCCGAGGCCGGCCCCGAGGAGAAGGCATGAAGCTCCACGATCTGCGTCCGGCCAAGGGCGCCCACCACGCGCGCAAGCGCGTCGGGCGGGGGATCGCGGCCGGCGGCGGCAAGACGGCCGGCCGGGGCACCAAGGGCCAGAAGGCCCGCGCTGGTGCGGCGATCCCGGCCTGGTTCGAAGGCGGCCAGACCCCGCTCCAGATGCGCATTCCCAAGCTCCACGGCTTCAAGAACCGCTTCCGGGTTGAGTACGAGGTGGTCAACCTCGCCCGGATCACGGCCCTGATCGACGCAGGCATCTTCGAGCCGGGCGATCTGCCCGGATCGAAGAAGGCGGAGCGACCTGCCTTGATCACGATCAACCAGGAGATCCTGCGCGCGGCCGGCCTCGTGTCGACCCTCAAGAAGCCGCTCAAGATCCTGGGCAACGGTGACCTGTCGACGGCCCTCTTCGTGGTAGCCGACGCCTTCAGCCGGAGCGCCGTGACCAAGATCGAAGCAGCCGGTGGCAGCGTCCAGGTCCTCGAGGTTCCCAGCGGACCGCTGGCGGCCCTCGGTCTGGACCTGCCTGAGGCCAAGGCCGCTACCAAGGCAAGCGCCAAGTCGAGCGCCACGGCAAACGCCGTGACCAGCGCGGCGGGCCCGGATCATGACGAGTCGGTGCCCCACGATCATCCGCACGCCGACGCCGACGCCGACGCCGAACCGGTCGATGAGGCCAAGCCGGCCAAGACTGCGCCTGCCAAGCCCAAGCCGGCCAAGCCGGCTGCCAGGGCCGCCACCGCCAAGCCGGCTGCCAAGGCCGCCACGGCCAAGGCCGACAAGCCCGCCGCTAAGGCCGAGAAGCCGGCCGCCAAGCCGGCGGCCAAGAGCGCTCCCAAGGCAACGGGTAAAGGCGCCAGCAAGACCAGCAAAGACGCCTGACGATGATTGAATCCCTGCTCAACGCCTTCCGCGCGCCCGATATCCGGCGCCGGATCCTGTTCGTCGCCGGGATCCTGATCGTCTTCCGGTTCCTGTCCCACGTGCCCGTTCCGGGCGCCAACGCGGCCTCGCTGTCGACCCTGTTCAGCGGCAATCAGCTGCTTGGCCTGCTCGACCTGTTCTCGGGTGGCGGCCTGTCGCGCTTCTCGATCGTGGGCCTGGGGGTCAATCCATACATCAACGCCTCGATCATCATCCAGCTCATGACCGGGGTGATCCCGCGCCTGCAGCAGCTCAGCCGTGAGGGTGAGTACGGGCGCAATAAGATCAACCAGTACACCCGCTACCTGGCCGTGCCGCTGGCCCTGCTCCAGTCGTACGGCTTCCTGGCCGTCCTGCACGGCTCGACGCCGCCGGTCCTGACCGGAGGCTTTGGCCTCGACGACGTCGGCACGCTGACCCAGATGGTCGCCCTGACCACCGGTTCCATCCTGCTCATGTGGCTGGGCGAGCTGATCACCGAGAAGGGGATCGGCAACGGCATCAGCTTCATCATCTTCGCCGGGATCGTGGGCCGGGCGCCGTCGGCCCTGCAGGCCTTCCTGAACAACCCCGACATCATCGCCTTCATCGCGTTCGTGATCGTCGGTCTGGCCGCGGTCGGCGTGATTGTGTACATCCAGGAGGGCCAGCGCCGGATCCCGGTCCAGTACGCCAGCCGCGTTCGTGGCCGGCGGATGTATCAGGGTGGCTCCACGTTCCTGCCCCTGCGGGTCAACCAGGCCGGCGTGATCCCGATCATCTTCGCGGTCAGCATCCTGCTCTTCCCGACCCAGATCGCGTCGTACTTCACGACCTCCAAGGTCGACGTGATCGCCCAGATCTCGCAGGGCATCGTGTCGGTCATGTCGCCCCAGGGCCTGCTCTATGTCCTCCTCTATTTCGTGCTGACCTTCGGATTCACCTACTTCTACACGGCGTTCACCTTCAAGCCTGATGAGACAGCCGAACAGCTCCGCAAGAACGGTGGCTTCATCCCGGGCATTCGGCCGGGCCGGCCTACTGAGGACTACCTGCGCCGGGTGGTGAATCGGATCACCATCGCGGGCGCCTTCTTCCTGGCGATCGTGGCCGTCTCGCCGATCATCCTGGGTGCCCTGTTCAAGAGCCTGGGTGGCCTGACCCTGGGTGGGACCAGCCTGCTCATCGTGGTCAGCGTCGTGGTCGAGACCATGAAGCAGATCGAAGCCCAGTTGCTCATGCGCAATTACGAGGGCTTCATCCGGTGACCTTCCTGGTCCTGCTCGGCGCCCCCGGCGCCGGCAAGGGGACCCAGGCGCCGATCCTCGCGGACCGACTCGGCCTGCCACACGTTGCAACCGGAGACCTGTTCCGTTCCGCCGTCAACGAAGGTTCGGCGGTGGGCATCGAGGCGCGCCGCTACATGGAGCGTGGTCAGTTGGTCCCGGACAGCATCACCGTCAAGATGCTCCTCGACCGGCTGTCCCAGGCCGATGCCGCCGGCGGCGCCATCCTCGACGGATTCCCGCGCAACCTGGCCCAGGCCGACATCCTGGCCGGCGCCCTGGCCGATCGGCAGACCGCTGTCGACGTTGCTCTCGAGATCGAGGTGCCCGAGGAGGTCCTGGTCCGGCGCCTGTCCGGCCGCTGGATCTGCCGGGCCAATGGCCATGTCTACAACGAGAACAGTCATCCGCCCCGGATTGCCGGGGTGTGCGACCTGGACGGTTCGTCATTGATCCAGCGCGACGACGATCGGAGCGAGACGGTCGCGGCCCGGCTGGCCGCCCAGCTCAGCGCCCTGAACGAGGTAGTTGGCTATTACCGCGACCGGGGGCTCCTGCGCACGATCGACGGGCAGCAGCCGGTCGCTGCGGTAACCGAGGCGCTCCTGGCCGCCGCCCTTGCCGCCCGGGCTGCCTCCGCCGAGGGCCTGGCCGGCTCGCCCGGCACGCCCAAGGCGGCCAGCTGATGGCCGTGACCCTCAAGTCGCCGGCCCAGATCGAGGCGATGCGTCGAGCCGGCCGGGTCGTCGCCGAGGTCCTGGCCCTGGTCGAATCCGAGCTCAAGCCGGGCGCCAGCACGGCCCACCTCGATGCCCTGGCCGAGGCCCACATTCGTCGGAGCGGGGCCGTGCCCTCGTTCAAGGGCTACCCCGGGGTCAATCCGCGCCGGCCATTCCCGGCCAGCATCTGCATCTCGATCGACGCCGAGATCGTCCACGGCATTCCCGGCGAGCGCACGATCCGCGAGGGCCAGCTCGTCTCGATTGACGCCGGAGCGATCGTCGACGGCTGGCACGGCGACGGCGCCCGCACGTTCTACATCGGCCAGCCGCCGGAGCCCATTCGAGAGCTGATCGAGACCACCCGGCTGGCCATGATGGCCGGGATTGCCGCGGCCCAGCCGGGCAATCACATCGGGGACATTGGCAGCGCGGTCGAGGAGATCGCCCGGCCGCACGGCTACGGGGTGATCCGCCAGTTCGTGGGCCACGGCATCGGACGGGCCATGCACGAGGATCCCCAGGTCCCCAACTACCGGACCAGCTCAGCCGGCCGCAAGCTCGAGCCCGGCCTGTGCCTGGCCATCGAGCCCATGTTCACCCTGGGCAACCACGAAGCGATGATGCTGCCCGACGAATGGACGATTGTCACCCGGGATGGATCGCTGGCCGCCCATTTTGAGCACAGCATCGCCATCACCGCGCACGGACCGGAGATCCTGACCACGATCTGACCAGCCGGTGGTTGCCGGATTGGTGAACATTTGATATCCTCACCGTTCGTGTGTCGGCCCACTCGGGCCGACATTCCGTGCGAGAAAGGGAAGACCGAAAGCCTGTGGCCAAGAAAGACGCGATCGAAGTCGAAGGAACGGTTATCGAGCCGCTCCCGAACACGATGTTCGCCGTCGAACTGGAGAATGGCCATCGGGTCCTGGCCCACATCAGTGGCAAGCTGCGGATGAACTTCATCCGGATCCTGCCCGGTGACCGAGTCAGGGTGGAGCTCTCCCCCTACGATCTCACCCGCGGTCGGATTACCTACCGCCTCAAATAACCGCTCTCTCAGTTCGATCGAGGAACCGTTGAAAGTTCGAGCCTCCGTCAAGGCGCGTTGCGACAATTGCAAGGTGATTCGTCGCCACGGCACCGTGATGGTCATCTGCACCAATCCCAAGCACAAGCAGCGGCAGGGGTAACCGATGGCACGCATTGCCGGAGTTGATATCCCGCGCGAGAAGCGGGTGGAGATCGCCCTCACCTACATCTTCGGACTCGGCCTGCCGACCAGCCAGAAGATTCTGGCCCAGGCCAATATCAACCCGGACACGCGTGTCCGCGATCTCACCGAGGAGCAGGTCAACCGGCTCCGCGAGATCATCGACCGGCGCTACAAGGTCGAGGGAGACCTGCGCCGCGAAGTCGCCCTGAACATCAAGCGTCTCATCGAGATCGGCTCGTACCGCGGGAGTCGCCATCGGCGCAACCTGCCGGCACGCGGCCAGCGGACGAAGACGAATGCACGCCAGCGGCGCGGACCGAAGAAGACGGTCGGC
>JBBRIV010000229.1:0-5107 GCA_038220425.1 Candidatus Limnocylindrales bacterium | reverse complement strand
AGCTCTTCGCAGACTGCCTTGAAGGTTCCCACCGGTACCAGGGTCAGGCGCAGGTTGAAGAGGCCGGCTATCACACCCAGCGGAACTTGACCTACTCGATTGTCGTCTCCCAACCCGCCCGCAATGCAAGCAAGCCGTGGTCACTCGCGAGCGGCCCTGGAGGCACGTACACCCGGACCACGTCCAAGTTCCTAAAGTACGGCGGCGCCGTGACCGTCTTTGGCGCGTCCCTTGGGGCCCAGAGCGGAGCATCCATAGACTCGTCAGAGCACTGGACGTTCGGTTCGAGCCAGCAATGGCACTACCTGTACGGCGCCAGTCAATCATATTCGACTGCGCCGATTATCTACGCCAGCAACAACTGACATGAGAAGAGCGAGCCGAGCCATCCACGCCGCCGGGTGGCGCTGGCTCGGCCTCTTCCTGATCCCAGTTGTTCTGGCCGCATGCCAGTTCGCTGATTCCACGTACTTCGACCAGTCGGGTTCCAATAGCGAGGGAATGGCAGCGACTCCTGGGACGCATGTCGTCGCGGGGGTTGGGGGTCCCCTCGAAATCCATCCCGGAGATCATGTCCAGCTCCTCGGCCTTGATACGGGCAGCACCGACGTTGCGAGGGTGCTCGTCACGGTGGCCAGCCGGATGCACCAGGCCTTTATCGCGACGGCCCGTCTGCCCGAAATGAGTCCGAGTGATCTCAGCGGTTACGAACCTCTCGCGAACCAGGTGTTCAGCTCATCCGACGGGCCGATTGCGATCCTCCTCGACGTCGTGATACCCAACCACGATGTGACGATCCTGACTCCTGTCCTCCGCTTCTCGGTCAACGGCGGACCCCCGCAGCAGGAACGTCTGATGACGAATGTCGGGCTCTGTTCCCGGCCATCCGAGCTCGACCCGTGTCCTGCAATCGACCCGCCGAAGTAGCGGCCGACGACACCGTCATTGCGGACCACTCTCCACGATCCGCTCATCGTGTCTCGCCCCGAACCCGCCGGATAAAGCGAGCGCGAGTCTCGGCGGAGCCAATCCCAGCGACTCAGCCGACTTCGACGTCCTGGTGTCTCCCGACGACCAAATAGATGCTCATCGGTCCCTTGCCCTTCACGTCGACGATGCCGCGTGGCTGACACACAAAGCGATCCTGGATCAGGTCGTGCGTGATCGCGCTGACCTGGATCGATCCCGGGAGCCCCGTTGACTCCATCCGGCTGGCGATGTTGACGACGTCCCCCCAGAGGTCGTAGGCGAACTTGTGGCGGCCGATGATCCCGGCGACGACGGGCCCGGAGTTGATGCCGATCCGAAGTGCGATGGTGTGCCCCTTGAAGGCGTGCGTGGCCACGTGGTCACGCATCCGGAGTGCGAGCTCGGCCAACGCCGGAGCGTGGTCGAGCCGGGCCACAGGTACACCCGAAGCGACCATGTACGCGTCCCCGATCGTCTTGATCTTCTCGAGGCCAAGCTCCGCCACGAACCCATCGAAGGTGGTGAACACCTCGTCGAGCAACCCGACGAGCTCGACGGGGGACAGGCCAGCTGACAGCGGCGTGAAGTCAACTACGTCAGCGAACAGCACCGACGCGGACTCAAACGCGTCCGCGATCATCGCCGGGGATGCCTTGAGCCGCGCCGCGACCTCGACCGGTAGGATGTTGCGGAGGAGCTCGTCGGACGCCCTCTGGAACCGATCGCGCTGACGCACGAAGTACCACACGATTGCGTAGGTCACGAGTCCGGTCGCGATCACGCTGAGCGCACTCTCCTCGATCGGCCGAGGGCGGTAGATCGGGGCGATCCAATGCGGCACCACGACCGCGAAGACGACCGAGGCGACGAAGGCCCCGAACCACCAGGTCGCCGCCCGGGCGCCGAGGGCAAGCATCGCCACCAGCACGATCAGCAAGTCGTACAGGACGACCAGGCCGGACTGGACCAGGCCTCCAAACATCGCGGTCAGGACCAGCTGATCCAGGACGACCGTCCCAAGCATCAATGTGACAAGCGATCGGAACCAATGTGGCCGCAGACGCAGGCCGACAAGTACGAAGCCCGTGACGACGAGGAGTGCTGAGTTGGCCGCCGCGGACCACGGACCCTCTGACAACTGCTGGAGGACCGTCGGGACGGACAGAAGGCTCGCGAGCCAGGCCGTTCCGACAATGACCCGCCGCCGGGCTCGCTGGTCGTCGAGCTCCCCGTCGTAAGCCCCGATCGATAGGAGTCGGTCCAGCAGCACCTTCAAGCGGTCCATTGCCGCCTGTCGCTGCATGCATGGCCAAGGAGGATCTTCATCGGCACGGGGTGAATGATGCGATGAATCCGGCGCCGCGTGTTAGCAGCGCGATGCCCTTTCGGCGCTCCCGCCTAGCTCATGGTGAGGCGTTGGCGGGCCCCAGCTTCCCTCGCAGCCAGCTCCTAGCAATGGTCAACGACCGCCGACCTTCGCCGAGCTGTTCGAGTACGACCACCCGGGCCGGCTCAACGAGATCGGCGGCTAGGACCGCTACCCGGGCTGACACGAGCTCCTCATCGGGCATCGGGAGCTCTGGTAGCCCGTCGAGCGTAGCCAGTCGGAGCGCGAACCCAGCCAGCGCAACCGCATTCTCGAGCTGGCGGTCCCAGTCGGCAAGGGCGTCAGGGAAGACTGCCGGGCAGCCGCCCAGGTAGCGTTCTTCGACATGACGACGAGCTGCGCCAGCTGCCTGGAGCTCGGCCACCCGGTCGACGACGGCGTCGCGCAGCTGGAACAAGGTCGATCCATCAGTGGGACGATTCGTGGAGTCATCCTCATTAGCGAGGAGCGCCAGCATCGCCGAGAATGCTCCGTGGATCAGGACCTGCCGATCGAGGAGTCCATAGGTGACGGTGTTGATCCGGAGATCCGGAAGAGCGTCTCGCGGACAGCAGTGTCCGCCGCCTGGGCGATCTCCTCGCGAGGCTTGCCGCGCATCGACTTCATGACGCCATCCCGGGCTTCCCGGGCCAGTCGGTCGATCCGCGGTTCGTAGGCCGGATCCTCGAGGCCGGCCCGCGCATGTGCCTCGAGACTCCCGTGGGCGTGCGCCTCATCGAGCCAGCGGACAACGAGTTCGGTCGGGGTGAGGGCCGCCAGACATTCCCCGAACCTCGCCGGCGTCCCCCGCGGTGGCCGACGTTCGCCAGACTTACGGTCCCGGGCTCCAGACCATCCCGGTCGGCTTGCCGAACCCAACCGCAAACGGGGTTACGAAGCCGGTCGTCATGTCGACCGTGCCCAGGAAGCTCGGTACGCCGGAGTCATTCGGGGTCTGGGTGAACACGGTCCCGACCTTGAACGTGCCGGTGACGACGTAGGTCGCGTTGAGGGTGGCGTCGGTCACATACAGCGATCCAGCCGGCCCAGCGGCCCACACGGTGTCATCGAGCTGTGTCCCGACCGGGACCCGGCTAACGGTTTGCTGGGGGGTGCCCGGGTTGGCGATCAAGATGATCTCCGACCCGCCCTGGTCGACCAGGACGAGGTCCCCACTCGGATCGATCGTCATGCTGTCGGGATCCACCTCGTTGAGCGTGACGGGTGCCTTCGCGACCAGATCGGTCGCCTTCGCGTTGCCCATCAGCACGGGCTTGAGCGTCGTCGTATGGTCGGCGTTGAGGGTGACGTCGACGATGGCCGGAAAGACATTGACGCCAGCAGCGTCGAGGGTCGGGTTGGACGCCGCGAGGTAGGCATGGCCGCCGAGGAAGGCGATGTCGTCGTAGCCCCCGCCGTGGGGTGTGGCCAGGCTGTACTTGATGCTGACACGGGTTGCGGGATCGATGACGTACAGGGCGGGCTTGCCGTCCTCGTTCACCGTTGCCCAAAGCTTGCCGGAGACCGGATCCAGGCGGAGGCCGTCGGAATGACCAGTGATCAGGATCTGGAACGGGGGCGGCGTACCCGTCGGTCCGTAGTCAATGATCGAGCTCGTGTTCGTGTCAGACCCGTCCTTGGCCGTCTTGTTCTGGTAGTCGACGTACACGTGGCCCGGGGCCACCACGATCGAGTCGGGATTGAAGAAGTCCTTCGTGCCGCTGGCGAAGAGGGTCAAGGAGTATCCAGCCAGCGCGATGGGCTGCGGTGACCCCGCCGGGGACGCTGTCGGGGCCGGCGAGGCCGAAGTGCCGGGCACGGCCGGCACCGAGGGCGCCGCACTGGGCTGAGCAGCCGCCTGGCTCGCTGCCGGTGTGGCCGAGTTCGCGATTGGTGTCGGACCGGGCACGGACGGGCTTGGGGTCGAGCCGCAAGCATTAACAACAAGACCTGCGACCACGACCAGGACGGCCAACGGGCGATGAACAGCAGCGGGTCGCGCTCGCTCGCGCCCTCTGTAAGCGATGCCTGCAACGAAGTCGAACACGGCTGGCACGGAGAGCACCATCGAACGGACTTGGACCGCCCCGACACTAGGTTCCGGGTGTGAACGGCTCGTAATCGGCACGTAAATGCGTTGCCGTCCCGGCCGGAACGAGCCGCCAGCTGGCGCGTCATCCGTCGGCCCGCCGAGCTGACCCGAAACGCCCCGCGGAAACACGTCGCGCCGGCCATCGCTCGCGTCTCATTGCCAAGAAAAAAACTTCAGCGTCGGCAGCAGCCTCTGCCTGGGATCTCCGGGCAACGGCGGGAAATCGGGCTGACCCGCCTCCCCGTCCAGTGCCCCGCGGATGCTCTCGGCGAGGGCAACTCTAGAGCCGTCCTGGTTGCAAACGTCTCCCGGCCACTGTCGCAAGACCACAGACGCCCCTGAAAGATCTGCCCCGGGGACGACCTGCTTCGCGCCCGGTGCAGGGCCAAATCGAACGCTGTCGTTCGATAGGCTCAGCCGTTGAGCGGCCGGTCCGTCTCGACCGTCGTCCGGGTGACTGTCTCGCCGTCGACAGCCTCTTCGACCTTGTCACCGGCGCCCGCTCCGGCGCCTGCTCCAACTGCCCCTCCGACAACCGCGCCGGGAGGACCGGCCACGATGCCGCCCAGGACCGCGCCGCCGATCGCCCCCAGGCCGGCACCTGCACCGGCTCCGGGCTCGTCATGACCTTCGGTGGCCTCACCGGCGACCGCTCCGCCGATGGCCCCGACGACCCCACC
>JBBRIV010000228.1:0-5111 GCA_038220425.1 Candidatus Limnocylindrales bacterium | reverse complement strand
CCCGCCTTCATCCGCTCCGCTCGGCCTCGTCGCTGCGACCCGCCGACGAGCGCCGGCTGTACCTGGCGATCCGCTCGATCCTGGCCGAGGCGATCGAACGGCGGGGGAGCTCGATCGACGACTACACGGCGCCCGACGGGGATGGCGAGATGCAGGAGCAACTGCAGGTCTACCAGCGGACCGGCGAGCCCTGCCCGCGCTGCGGCCGGCCGATCCGGCGGATCGTGATCGGTGCCCGGGCTACCCACTTCTGCTCGTGGTGCCAGCGCCTGCCCCTGGCCGATCGGCGGGCACTCCAGCGCTCGGGCGGGATCACGATCCTGCGCCCTGGCCGGGCGAGCGGATCGGGCGCGGCCGCAACCACGGCCCGCACGAAATCGGCCGCGGCAACCCGCCGGGCCGCGGCTCGATCGAGCTCTTCGGGCGGGCTTGCCTGATGTCGATCCTGCGCTTCGAGAAGGTCACCCGCGAGATCGGCACATTCGTGATCCTCGACGAGATCGACGCGGCCATCGCGCTGGGCGACCGGATCGGCCTGGTCGGCCCGAACGGCGCGGGCAAGACGACGATGCTCCGGATTGCCGCCGGAATTGACGAGCCGGACCTGGGCAGCGTCAGCCGCAAGCGGGGCCTGACCGTCGGCATCCTGTCCCAGGAGGCCCACTTCGACGTGGACTTCATGGCCGCGCCGGATCTGCGCACGGCAGTGCGCTCGGCCGCCGGCGAATTGATCGCCCTGGGCGAGACTCTGCGCGAGTTCGAGAATGCCCACCGGGTCGAGGAGGCGCAGTACGCTGACCTGCAGCACCGCTTCGAGATCCTGGGCGGCTACACCCTGGACCAGCGCATCGACGAGACGCTGTCAGGCCTGGGCTTCACCCGTGACGAGTGGGACAAGCCGCCCGGCGCCCTGTCCGGCGGCGAGCAGACCCGGGCGGCCCTGGCCCGGCTGGTCATCGCCGACCCCGACCTGATGCTTCTCGACGAGCCCACCAACCACCTGGACCTGGGTGCGCTCGAATGGCTCGAGGAGCATCTCCGCCGGCGTAACGGCTCGCTCCTCGTCGCGTCCCACGACCGGGCCTTCCTGGATGGCACCGTCGAGCGGGTCTGGGAGTTGCGCGACCGGCGGTTGACGGTGTTCCGGGGCGACTACGCCGCCTATCACCGGCAGCGGGTTGAACGGGACGCCCGGCTCGACAAGGACGTCTCGACCCAGGCCGAGCAGATCACCCGCGAGCAGGAGCTGGTCCAGCGCTATCGGAGCCACCGCAAGTACGCCAAGATGCACGAGCACGAGGCGCGCCTGGCCCGCCTGCTCGAGGCAAAGATCGAGGCGCCCAAGGCGAGCCGCAAGCTGCGCTTGCCGACAGCCGCCCTCGTCGGGGGCGGGGGACCGTCCCGGTCGGGCGAGATCGTGGTCCGCGCCGAGAACCTGGTCGTGGGCTACCTGCCCCGGTTCCGCCAGGTCCAGCAGGACCGCGACGAGGCCCGCGACGACGCCGATGACCGGGCCGGCGAGGCCCTGGGCGTGGACGTTGCCATGCCCGTTGACCTGGAGACGCCCGCCCAGGCCGCCGACCGGCTGGCCCCGGCTGAGCCGCTGGCGATTGCCCGGGTGCCCTTCCTGGCCGCCCAGCGCGGCGATCGTATCGGGATCGTCGGTCCCAATGGCGCCGGCAAGACGACCCTGCTCCGGACGATTGCCGGCGACCTGCCGCCGCTCGACGGGATGCTCACGATCGGCATGGGTGTGTCGCTTGGCTACCTGGCCCAGCTGCGCAACGCGGCTATCCCCGGCGAGACGGTCCTCGGCGCGCTGACGTCGGCGATCTCGATCACCGAGGGCGAGGCGCGTGGCTACCTCGCCCGCTTCCTGTTCCGCGGCGACGATGCCCTGAAAGAGGTCCGCAAGCTGTCCGGCGGCGAACGTTCCCGGCTCGAGCTTGCCCTGCTCGGGATCATGCCGGCCAACCTGCTCCTGCTCGACGAACCGACCAACCACCTCGACATTCCCGCCCGCGAGGCGATCGAGAAGTTCATGGCCGACAGCCCGGCGACGCTCCTCGTCGTATCCCACGACCGGCGCCTGCTCGAAACCGTGTGCGATCGGCTGTGGGTGGTTGACGACCACCTCGCTGCACCGTTCGACGGTGGCTACAAGGCGTGGCGCGCGGCGGTGGCCGGCGGCTGGACCGTGGCTTCGGCAATCGCGGCCGATGCCCTGCGCCTGCATTCGAGCGGGCCGAAGAGCGCCACGACCAAGGTGGGCGTGGCCGCTGGCGTGAAGCCGGCAGCGGTCCCGGCGGTTGCCGTGGCAGTGCCTGCATCAAAGGTTGCGCTGCCGGCCGCGGCGAAACCGGCCCGGGTTCGGCTGCCCAAGCTGTCCAAGGATGCCTACCGCAAGCAGCGTGCCCTCGTCGACGGCGAGCTGACCCGGCTCGGCCTGCGCAAGAATCACCTGGAGCTGGCCCTCGGCGATCCGGCGATCGGGGCCAACTTCGTCGAGCTGCGCCGGGTCACCAGCGAGCTCGCCGACGTTTCGGTCGGCCTGGAGGCCGCTGAGGAAGCCTGGCTGGAGCTGGAGGACCGGGCGCCGTGAGCGGGCCTTTGGACGCCGAGCGCACGGGGCGCACGTTGAAGATCGGGATCACCGGGCCGATCGGTTGCGGCAAGTCCACGATCCTGGGTTGGCTGGCGGCTCGGGGCGCGCTGGTCATCGACGCCGACGGGGTCACCCGCGAGCTGATGGCCCCGGGCTCGGCCGTGCTGGCCAGGGTCATCGATGCCTTCGGCCCGGCTGTTGCCGGGCCCGACGGATCGCTCGACCGGGCGTCCCTGGCCGTGATCGTCTTCAACCACCCGGCTCAGCTTGACCGGCTCGAGGCGATCACCCACCCGGTGATCCGCGCCCGGATCCTGGAGCTGATCGCCGGGGCCCAGGCCGCGTCGGTGCCGATCGTCGCCCTCGAGGCGATCCGGCTCGTCGACGGCGGCTATCCGGTCCTCCTCGACGAGGTCTGGCTGGTCACCTGCGACCCGGCCAGCCAGCGAGCGCGCCTCGCAGCCCGAGGCCTGGCCGCCGACGATGCAGCGGCCCGGATCGAAGCCCAGGCGGATCTCGCCGAGCACGCCCGCCCCGTCGCGACCCGGATCATCGACACGAGTGGCTCGCTCCAGGCCACCGAGGCCCTGGTTGATGCGGCGCTGGCGGCCGCCCGCAGCGGCTGAACGGCAAGGGCTGACCGGCCGCCGGGGCTCGAGCCGGATATCACGACTACTCTTAGCTGACGAGTTGCAGGGCGTCCCACGGCCTCCCGTGGCCCAGAATCAGCCTCGAACGCCTCGATCTACGAATAGTCGTGAAATCCGGGGCGCTCAGGACGGCTGATCGAGCCGAAATCGGCGCTTCAGCGCGTCGCCTAAGGTTAGTCGTGATACCGCGCCCGATTCCTTGATCGCCCAGCCACGGGCTCCAGCTCGAATCGGCATCGGATGAATGAACACGACCAGGCAGCAGCCAGGCACGTCGGAAATCGGCATCAGATGCATGAACGCGACGAGGTATTGCCGAAATTGGTCGTCTTCCTCCACTAGGTGCCGGAAAACGACACGGTCGACCCGTTGTCACGTCGCGATCATTCATCTGGTGCAGGACGCCGCGTTGGCCGCCGCCGGGCGCGGCTGAACGGTAACCGAACGCCCGTTCGGTTCGTGCGTGGAGTGGTATTCTGGCTGCTCGCGCAGGAGCAATTGATCGCCCGTCATGCCAGATTTCCGACTCGTTGCCGATTTTGAACCAACGGGTGACCAGCCGGCTGCCATCGAGCGCCTGGTCGACGGCCTGAAGTCGGGCCTGCGCCACCAGACGCTGCTCGGGGTGACCGGCTCGGGCAAGACCTGGACCATCGCCAACGCGATCGCCCAGTACCAGAAGCCCACCCTGGTCATTGCCCACAACAAGACCCTCGCGGCGCAGCTCTACGCCGAGTTCCGCGAGTTCTTCCCGGACAACGCCGTCGAGTACTTCGTCAGCTACTTCGACTACTACCAGCCCGAGGCCTACCTGCCCCGCTCGGACACGTACATCGAGAAGGACTCGAGCCGGAACGACGAGATCGACAAGCTCCGGCACGCGGCCACCCACGCCCTGTTCGAGCGGCGCGACGTGATCATCGTGGCCAGCGTCAGCTGCATCTACGGGCTGGGCGCGCCGGTCGACTACGGGGCCACGGTCCTGCGCCTGCGCAAGGGCGGCCAATACCGGCGCGATGCCGTCCTGCGCCATCTCGTCGACCTCCAATACCAGCGCAACGACCAGGCCCTCCAGCGAGCCCGGTTCCGGGTGCGCGGCGACACCTTGGAGCTCGTCCCGGCGTCCGATGACCGGGTGGTCCGGGTGGAGTTCTTCGGCGACGAGGTCGAACGGATCACCGAGGTCGACCAGCTCACCGGCGAGCTCCTGGCCGAGCGCAACGACCTGAACGTCTACCCGGCCACCCACTTCGTGACGCCCGGCGACAAGCACAAGGAAGCGCTCGTCGACATCGAGGCCGAAATGGAGGGCCGGACCACCGAGATGGAGGCCCAGGGCCGCGTCCTCGAAGCCGCCCGGCTCCGTCAGCGGACCGTCTTCGACCTCGAGATGATGCGCGAGCTGGGCTACTGCACGGGCGTCGAGAACTACTCCCGGCACCTCGCCAGGCGTGACGCCGGCAGCCGCCCATGGACCCTCCTCGACTACTTCCCGCCGGACTGGCTGCTCGTGGTCGATGAGAGCCATATGACCATTCCGCAGGTCGTTGGGATGTACAAGAACGACCGGACCCGCAAGGAGATCCTGGTCGATTTCGGCTTCCGCCTGCCGTCCGCCCTGGACAACCGTCCGCTCACCTTCGAGGAGTTCGAGACGACCGTCCGCCAGGCCGTCTACATGTCGGCCACGCCAGGTCCGTACGAGCTGGAGCGCAGCGAGCGGATCGTCGAGCAGATGATCCGGCCGACCGGGATCGTCGATCCGACGATCGAGGTCCGCCCCACCGAGGGCCAGATCGACGACCTGCTCGACGAGATCCGGGGCCGGGTCGAGCGCGGTGAGCGGGCCCTGGTCA
>JBBRIV010000227.1:0-5146 GCA_038220425.1 Candidatus Limnocylindrales bacterium | reverse complement strand
CCCTCTGACAGGCTCACCACCTGGGCGCGCTCGCGTCGCCCGAGAGCGCAGGCCGCGCGCAGCCGGTTGCCGCTGAGCGTGGCGTTCAGCGACCCGCGCCCGTCCACCTGCAATCGGCGGACGGCGGCGATCCGGGCGGCGACCGGCGCGGAGGCTTCGTCGACCGTTTCCCCGACCAGGCTCGCCGCGGGAACCCGGGGCATCTCCACCCACAGGTCGATCCGGTCGCGCAACGGTCCCGACACGCGACCGGCGTAGCGTTCGGGCAGGCCGGCCCGACAGCGACAGGCAAGCTCGATCCCGGTCGGACCGCCACACGGGCACGGGTTCATCGCTGCGACCAGCTGGAAGCGGGCGGGTAGGCTGAGGGCCCGGCCAACCCGGACAATTGCCACCCGGCCCTCCTCGAGAGGCTGGCGCAGGGACTCGAGCACGTCTCGCCCGAATTCCGGCAGCTCGTCCAGGAACAGCACGCCCTGGTGGGCTCGGGTCACCTCGCCGGGCGCCAGGACCGGTCCGCCACCAACCATCCCCGCATACGAGATGGTGTGGTGGGGCGCCCGATACGGCCGGCGCGTATCCAGCTCCAGGATGGGCCCTTCCCCCGCCGCCGATCGAATGGCCGTCGTGGTCAGCGCGTCGGCCGGCTCGAGGGGCGGCAGGAGGCCCGGAATCGTGCGGGCCAGGAGGGTCTTGCCGGACCCGGGCGGGCCGATCAGCAGAAGGGCGTGGCCGCCCGACAGGGCGATCTCCAGGGCCCGTCGAGCACCGGCCTGGCCGCGAACCTCGGCCAGGTCGGGCACGTCGCCCGGGGCCTCGCCCGGGACCTCGCCCGGCCCGAGCGCGCTGCCGCTCGGCGCTGGCTGCGGCCGCGTACTGCCGTCCGGACCGACCAGGTCCACGCGGGCCGGATTGACCTTGCCCGGGCCAGCCCGCCCGGATCGGATCGCCGCCAGGGCCGCTGCGAGGTCGGCAGCGGGGTGCACGGCAATCTGCTCGACCAGGCTTGCCTCGGCTGCCGATTCGGCCGGGACCACGACCCGCTTCACGCCGCGCCGGGCGAGGGCGAGGACCATCGACAGGATGCCCGGGACTCGCCGCAGCTCGCCGCCCAGGGACAGCTCACCGATGAGCGCCCACGCCCCGTTCGCGCGGGCCTGCTCCGAGCCGAGCAGGATCGCCACGGCAATCGCGGCATCGAGCGAGGCGCCGGTCTTGCGCAGGTCAGCCGGGGCAAGATTGACCGTGATCCGACGCGGCGGGAAGACGAGCCCGCTGTTGCGGATCGCACCGCGGACCCGTTCGCGGGCTTCCTGGAGCGATGCATCGGCCAGGCCGACAACGGAGAAGCCGGGCAAGCCTGGAGCCACGTCCACCTCGACCCGGATCACCCGGCCCTCGATCCCGTGGAGTGTTGCGGAGAGGACCGTGGCCAGCATTCCGGCAGGCTAGGCGGACCGGCTCAACCAGCGATCACGCGAGACTCATCAGCGGCTCACCGCCCGGCCGGGCCGCATTTCCGCGGCCGGTTCAGGATCGTGCGGCGGTCAGCTGGGCCAGCATCTCCTCGACATGCTTGAGCCGGGTCACCAGCTCGTCGTCCTTGGCATCGGCCTCCTCGGCATCTTTCGCAGCGTGCTCGAGGGTGGCCCGGTCGCGGGTCGCCGATTGATTGCTGGCAAGCAGGATCAATGGTGCGGCATACGCCGCCTGGGTGCTGAAGGCGAGGTTCAGGAAGATGAACGGGTATGGGTCGAAATGGAAGAGCAGCCAGATATTGCCGACTACCCAGATGCTGACCACGATCGTCTGCAGGATGATGAACCGCCACGAGCCCAGGAAGCCGGTGACGGCATTGGCCACCCGAACGCCCCGTGGAGCGTTGGCATGGAGGGCCACGTTGACCGGATGGCGCCACTCGGTGCTCACCGTGCGATAGGCCTGCATGGATGACTCCTTGCTCAAACGCCACATTCGTCGGTCAGGCACGTCCCATGGGTGCCGTTAGGCTTACCCACACGAATCCGCGATCCCCAACCTGGAGTTCCAGCATGGCACGTCGACTCCTGCCATTTCTAGCCACCATCTCCATCATCCTGGCTGCCTGCGGCGGGGGGACGGCCACCCCGGCCGGCCCGATCCTGACCGATCCCCGGCTCATCCTGGCCAGCACGATCGGCGCGATCCAGCAGGTCAAGTCCGTCCATCTCCACATCGCGCTGAGCGGCTCGTTCAATCTTGGCCTGCTGACGTCGTCAGGGTCAAAGGCAACCCCGGCGCCAGGCGCCAGCCCGACCCTGCTCGACCTGGCCGGGACCACGATCGACGGCGATTTCGACCTCGCCAATCACGCGGTCCAGGCTTCGGCCAGCGTACCCACCTTGTTCGGGCTGAGCGCCAACGTGGTGGTCAGCGGCGGCACGGGCTACATCAAGACCAGCCTGACCGGCTCGAAGTACTCGAAGCTCGACCTGGCCGCCCTCAGTGGCAGCCTGCCCATTCCGACCCTGGGGCCCGGCGGGTCGCCCGATGTCGCCGCCGCCTCGGCCCAGATCGCCCAGCTGCAGGCTGACCTGGCCAAGCTCGCCCCACCGACCCTGTTGGCCAACGAGATGATCAGCGGCCAGGACAGCTACCACGTTCAGGAACAGCTGACCAGTGCCGACATCGGTCAGGCCGGCCAGTTGCTGGGCGGCCGCACGGCCAACCTGACGGTCGACTTGTGGGCCCGGAAATCCGACCTTCGGCCGAGCCGGGTCGTGCTCGTGATCGATATGGCCAGCGATGGCCGCTTGACCCTGACCATTGACCCGACCAACTACGATGCGCCCCTGGCAATCGCGGCCCCAACCGCCGACCAGGTCAGCGACAAGCCGTTCTCCCTGCCGGGCCTGTTCCCGTAGATTCGCGGCCACACGTGGACCGGCCTCGCTGACGATCGCCGCGAACCCTGGCCACGAGGTCTGGCCGGGCAATCCGTTCAATCGATCCGGTAGGCAACCGTGACGGTCACACTCAGGACGGGTGCCGGCGGACTGGCGACCGGCACGGCCGGCGCACCTGGCCCACCAGGCGCACTTGGCGCGATATTCGGTTCGGTGCTGCCGGCCATGGGCATTACCCCGCCGTAGCCCTCACCGACCGAGACGCTGATCGAGTTGACCCCGGTAATCGAGACGCCGGCGGCATGGGCGGCGCTGTCGGCCAGGGCCCGGGCGTCGACGAGGGCCGCAGCGACGGCCAGCTTCTCCGCCGCGGCGCGGTCAGTACCGTCGCTCTTGAACGGGGCATCGCCACTGCCCACGACAACGATCGTGTGGTCGGGAGCCACGCCGGCCGACCCGACATAGCCCGGGAATGGGTAGGTCATGATGCCGCTCGAGGCACTACCCGAGCCGCCGCTGCCGATCGTCGAGCCGGGCACACCGCTGCCGGGCACGGGCGGTATGGCCACGCCAGCCTGGTCGACGGGAGCGCCGATCTCCTGGGTGCCGGTGGTTGTCGACGCCGGCGGGGCCTTGGGCAGGCTGGTGTTCGTCCCGGCGGCGCTCGTGCAGCCGGCCAGGACCAGCAGGGCGGCCGGCAGGGCGAGAGCGATGAGGCGGCGCCCGGAGGCGCGGGTTCGAGATCGATCGAGGAACATCGCGGTCAGGCTCCCGTACCGCCGGTACCTGCGCCTTGGATGGCGAAACCGGCCTGAACCCCCTGACGCCGGAGCCCGCCCGGCGGTTCCCTGCTGCGCGATCAGGCGCTGCCCGTGGCCGGTCTGGTCGGCGTGGTCGGCCTGGCCGCGTCGGGCAGCCAGCGAGTCGTGACCCGAACAAGCTCCTCGATGACCAGCGCACGGTAGTAGCGGGCGCGTCGCGCCTGGTGCAGGCGCAGGATCCGGCGGATCTCGGCGATCCGCTCGCGACCCGGCCGGCGCACGATCAGGACGTGGTCGGTGGCAGAGCCAACCACCTCGATCGACGAATCAGGGATGCCCAGTCCCCTGAGCATGGTTGCGGCTCCTCCGGCATCAGCCGGACTGGCCAGGATCGCGATGACGTCGCCGACCGGAAAGCTCATTGATGCGGCTGAGGAACGAGTCATCCTGGTGCCTCCATCGATTGGTCCCGGGTGGACCCGGGCGATGCAGGCATCCTCGACCGTTGCGGCTTTCGAATGGGTGACGCGGGGCTGACAGGCAGCCCGGCGGGGACGACGCCAACGCATATCATTGGGCCATGGCATCTGTCCACCTGCTCCACGCCGGGTATGCCGGCGATCGCGTTGCCAGCAGCGTCGTCCTGGTCGTTGACGGGGACGTCCGGATCGTGGTCGACCCGGGCATGGTCGCCCGGCGCTCGCTGATCCTCGACCCGCTGGCGGCCCTCGGCTTCGCGCCCGAATCGATCAGCCATGTCTTCCTGTCGCACCACCATCCGGACCACACGATCAACGTGGCCCTCTTCCCCGAAGCCGAAGTGGTCGACTTCTGGGCGCGTTACGTGGCCGATGAATGGCTCGACCACGACGGCGATGGCTACCAGCTGTCGGCCAACGCCCAGCTCTGGCTGACCCCCGGCCACACGGACGAGGACGCCTCGCTGATCGTCACGGCCGAGGAAGGAACGTACGCGATGACCCACGCCTGGTGGCGCGGCGACCGGACCCCCGAGCTCGACCCGTTTTCGCCCGATCAGGCGATCCTGGAGACCAGCCGGGCCCGGATCCTGGCTGCCGCGGACATCGTGATCCCGGGCCACGGCGAACCGTTCCGGACCGGCCGCTGAGGCCAATCCGGAAACGGAACGCCGAGACCGGTGGTCAGACTCGCTGCTAGACCTCGGTCAGGCCAACGACGTGACCCTCGGGATCGGCCACCAGGGCCAGCGTGGACCCACCACCCGGCGAGAACTTGGGCATGATCACCTTGCCGCCGAGCGAGACGGCCTTGGCCAGGGTGGCATCGATGCTGGAGACCGTCACGTAGCCGGTGACGTGGCCGGCTGAACCGTCGGGCGTGGCACCGATGCCAACGACCACGCCGGTCGCCGCGCCGTCGGTCATGCCGTAGCCGCCCGGAGCGCTGGTGTCGATCTGCCACCCGAACAGGTTGCCGTAGTACGCCTGGAGGGCCTTCTGGTCCCTGCCCACGATCTCG
>JBBRIV010000226.1:0-5179 GCA_038220425.1 Candidatus Limnocylindrales bacterium | reverse complement strand
GACCAATCGGCGGCCAAGTTGCGGGACGCTTCAACCAACGACGAAGGGACAAAATTCGTGAAGTAGCAGGTCAGGGACCCGGGAAGTGACGCTTGGTGGTGGCCAGGGGCGGGGTCGAACCGCCGACCTTCCGATTTTCAGTCGGACGCTCGTACCAACTGAGCTACCTGGCCTCGCTGCACGCCCGAAGGCGTGCGTGGCGACCCCGACCGGACTCGAACCGGCGACCTCCGCCGTGACAGGGCGGCGCTCTAACCAACTGAGCTACGGGGCCTCGTGCAGTGCCACCCGATCGTACCGGCAGCGAGTCGTGGTACCCCCAACGGGATTCGAACCCGCGCTGCCGCCTTGAAAGGGCGGAGTCCTAGGCCGCTAGACGATGGGGGCGCCGAGACGCCTCCGCGTGCCAGCGTCGAGGACGTCGGCAAGCATAGGGGACGCCCCCGCGGTTCTCCAAAGCGGGAACAACGAGCGGCCCGAGAGGGCTGGCACTGCCCGGGGGTGACCGTCATCGACGAGAGGAACCACTGCTCATGAAGACCCGCACCCTGGGCACCACCACCGTCTCGGCGATCGGCCTCGGCGGTATGCCGATGTCGATCGAGGGGCGCCCGGACCGCGCGCGCAGCCTGGCCACGATCCACGCGGCCCTCGACGCCGGCGTCACGTTCATCGACACCGCCGACGCCCACCACCTCGAGGCCACGGACGTCGGGCACAACGAGGAGCTGATCGCCGAGGCCCTGCGCACCTGGTCCGGCGACGCGTCGTCGGTGCTCGTGGCGACCAAGGGCGGCCACCTGCGCCCGGGCGACGGCTCGTGGACCCAGGACGGCTCACCCGAGCACCTGAAGTCCGCGGTCAAGGACTCCGCCCGCAGGCTCGGCGTCGAGCAGATCGGGCTCTACCAGTTCCACCGCCCCGACCCGGAGGTCGACTACGCCGACTCGGTGGGGGCCATCCGCGACCTGCTCGACGAGGGCGTCATCGCGCAGGCCGGCGTCAGCAACGCGAACCCGGACCAGATCCGGCAGGCGCAGGCGATCCTCGGCGGCCGGCTGGCCAGCGTGCAGAACCAGTTCTCGCCCAAGTTCCGCAGCAGCCAGCCCGAGCTCGACCTGTGCGACGACCTCGGCGTCGCGTTCCTGCCGTGGAGCCCGCTGGGTGGCATCACGAACGCGGCCGAGCTCGGCACGTCGTACGCCGTGTTCGGCGAGGTCGCCAGGGAGCGCGGCGTGAGCCCGCAGCAGGTCGCCCTGGCCTGGGAGCTCGCGCTGTCGCCGGTCGTCATCCCGATCCCGGGCTCGAGCCGTCCCGAGACCATCCGCGACTCGGTGCTCGCGGTCGACCTCGAGCTCACGACCGACGAGGTCGAGCGGCTCTCCGCCACCGCCTGACCCGCGACCACCCCGCACCTGTGGCCGTGTTCGCGGTCATCCGGCCGCGAGAGGCGCGTCTCCGGCCAGGTGCGGGGAGTGGGGCGGGGGAGGATGGCGGCGTGGACGACGTGCAGCCGGCCCCGGTGATCAGCGACGACGCGTTCGACGCCGCCGTGGCCGACGCCCTCGACCTGGTGCCCCCCGAGCTCACCGCCCTGATGCGCAACGTCGTCGTGCTCGTCGAGGACGAACCGCCCTCCGGCGAGGACGACGACCTGCTCGGCCTCTACGACGGCATCCCGCTCACCGAGCGCGACCTGGGCTGGGGCGGCGGGCTCGAGCTGCCGGACCGGATCACGATCTTCCGCGGCCCGACCCGTCGCCTGGGCCTGGACCGCGCGGGCACGGTCGAGGAGATCGCGGTGACCGTCGTCCACGAGATCGCCCACCACTTCGGCATCGACGACGACCGCCTGCACGAGCTCGGCTGGGATTAACGATGGGAGACGGCAGCACTAGGTGCCCGATGTATTCACGCGTTCAGCAGCGCGTGTAACGGCTACACTTGGAAGCCAAAGAATGGCACGATCGACGTCGCAGACGGTAAGCCGTCACTGAGTCCTGACGAGAGGCACGGCGTGAGAATCACTAGTTTGACCCTGCGCAACTGGCGCACGTTCAAGAACCTTGAACTGCAACTCGGTGAGCGTCTCATCATCGTCGGGCCCAATGCCAGCGGGAAGTCAAACCTTCTGGACTCAATTCGATTTTTGAGAGACCTGTCGCGCGATGGTGGCGGTCTGCAGTCGGCCATCCGCGGGCGAGGCGGGTTGAGTCGCGTCCGCTGCCTGTTTGCGCGAACGAACAACAAGGGTCTTGTGGAGATCACCATCACGCTAGGCGACGACGAATTTCCTGACGCATGGACCTACTCCGTGTCATTCGCTGGCGAAAAGGGGGGACTCAATCGACCGGTCGTCGCCCGGGAGATTGTCAAGCATGGCCAAAAAGTCGTCATTTCGCGACCCGACGACAAGGACCAGGCAGATCCCGAGCGATTGATCCAGACTGCTCTCGAGCAGATTTCTGCCAACAAGGAATTCCGAGAGATCGCTGATTTTCTTTCGGAGACCAGGTACCTGCACTTGGTTCCTCAGATTATCCGCGACGCGTCAAGGGCGGGGGACGTGCGAGATGATCCTTTCGGTGGCGACTTCATCGCTCGCATGAACCGGGTAGCGACTCGAACTAGGGATAGCTGGCTGCGCCGAATCACTCAGGCGTTGCAAATTGCTGTGCCTCAGTTCGAATCCCTTCAGGTTGTCACCGACGCAGCGGGCCGCCCCCACCTCGAAAGCCGTTACACAAACTGGCGGGCCAAGGGAAGTCGTCAGGATGAGGGGGACTTTAGCGATGGCACGCTTAGGCTGATTGGGCTGTTGTGGTCCTTGGTCGAGGTCGGCAGGCGAGCGACGCCGATTCTTTTGGAGGAGCCCGAGTTATCCCTTCACCCTGCGGTGGTGCGACTGCTGCCACGCGTGCTTGCCAGCGCCCAAAGGGGAAGTGGTGCTCAAATCATTCTGACAACCCACAGCCCTGATCTTTTGGAGGACGAAGGGATCGGAGCAGATGAGGTGCTCGAACTCGAGCCAACGACCGACGGGACCGTGGGCAGCACACTTGATAAGATCGAGACTGTAAGTCAACTCCTCGACAGTGGGATATCCATCGCCGACGTCGTTCGCACTCGATCTGCGCCGCCAGGAATTGAACGTCTTGCGACAATCGCAATATCCTCTCGCTAAGCCGATGGCAATCTTGGTCGCGATTGCTGTCGAGGGTGATTCCGACGTTGCCGCGGTGACGAAGATGCTCTTTAGTCGCGGGCTTGAGGTGGACCCAAGAATGGTCTTCGGCAAACGGGGGGCAGGGGGCTTGGACCCCAAGATTCCCGACTACAATCGAGCAGCGGCCTACAGGCCCTGGTTTGTCTTGCGAGACTCTGACGGCGCTTGCCCGGTCGCGCTGAGTGCGAATATTCTGCCCGTGTCCCTAAACGCTGATGCGTTCTGTTTCGAATCGCAGAGCGGGCGATGGAGGCATGGCTTCTCGCCGATGCGGACGGCTTCGCCCGATGGTTCTCAGTGTCCAGGGATATAATCCCCCGCGATGTGGACGCGCTCTCGGATCCAAAGGGTCAACTGGTTCAGTTATGCCGGCGTTCTCGAAGTAGTCGCGTCCGGCGTGGAATAGTCCCACCTGCAACGTCAATGCGTCGGGTTGGACCTGAATACACGACCCTGATTAATGAGTTCGCATCAGAAGTCTGGGATCCCGACAGGGCAGCGCATAATTCGCCAAGTCTGGCGCGGGCGCTAGCAGCCATCGATTCACTGGTGCGCGCAGGAATCTGGAGTGAATAGTATTCAAGACTCACCGTAGTCACGGCGAGGTAGCAAGCCTGTCAACGTGGGCTCAGACGAAGGCGCTCCGGCCGGTGATCGCGCGGCCCACGATCAGCGTGTTGATCTCGCGGGTGCCCTCGTAGGAGTAGATCGCCTCGGCGTCCGCGACGAACCGCCCGACGTGATGCTCGAGCAGGATCCCGTTGCCGCCCATGGCTTCTCGGGCCCACCCGACGGTCTCGCGCATGCGCGCGGTCGTGAACGCCTTGGCCAGTGACGCGTGCTCGTCGCGCATCAGGCCGGCGTCCTGCAGCTGGCTGACCCGCACGCACATGCCGGTCGAGGCGACGACGTTCGCGAGCATCTTGACCAGCAGGTCCTGCACCAGCTGGAATCCGGCGATCGGCCGCCCGAACTGCTCGCGCTCGCGGCAGTAGCGCAGCGCGTGCTCGTAGGCCCCGCGCGCGCAGCCGGTCGCCGCCCACGCGACGCCCATCCTGGTCAGGCGCAACACGTTCGCGGTGTCAGCGAACGAGTTCGCGCCCTGCAGCCGGTTCGCCTCGGGCACCCGCACGCCGCGCAGGTGGATCTCGGCGTTCTGCACGACCCGCAGCGCGATCTTGTCCTGCTGGACGTCGCAGGTCATGCCGTCGGTGTCCTTCTCGACGACGAAACCCTGGACCTGCTTGTCGTCCTCGTCGCGCGCCCAGATGATCACCAGGTCCGCGAACGAGGCGTTGCCGATCCACTTCTTCTCGCCGTCCAGCACCCAGTGGTCGCCGTCGCGCCGGGCGGACGTCGCCAGGCCGCCGGCGATCCCGGACCCCTGCTCGGGCTCGGTCAGGCCGAACGCCCCGACCAGCTCCATCCGGGCCATCGGTGGCAGCCACCGCGCGCGCTGCTCGTCGGACCCGCACAGCGCGATCGAGCCCATCGCCAGCCCGCCGTGCACCCCGAGATAGGTCTGGATCGAGGGGTCGACCCGGGCCAGCTCCATCGCCACCATGCCGTCGAGCAGGCTGCTGCGGCCCTGGCAGCCCGGCCCGTCGAGCGCGAGCCCGGCCAGCCCGAGTGAGGCGAGCCCCGGCACCAGGGCGTGCGGGAACTCCGCGCGGGTCCAGTACCGGTTGATGACCGGCTCGACGTGCTCGAGGAGGTGCTCGTGCACGCGGTGCAGCAGCGCGCGGTCCTCCTCCGGCAGCAGCAGCTCGTAACCGAGGAAGTCACCGGCGTCGAGGGTGTCCAGGGGGTTGTCTGCGGTGCGACCGCTTCGGCTGGGGCTCACCGGCACATTCTGCTCGCGGACGTCGTCCAACGCCTGGCGAGCCCCGCTCACCTTTGGCCGAAGATGCCCTTGTGGGGGCCGCATAGCGGCATCGATGGCCAAAGGTGCGG
>JBBRIV010000225.1:0-5191 GCA_038220425.1 Candidatus Limnocylindrales bacterium | reverse complement strand
CGATGCCCGAGGAGGAGCAGGCCGAGCTGGCCGCGATCTACCGGGCCAAGGGCTTCACCGAGGAGGAGGCGACACGGGTTGCCGCCCGCCTGTTCCGGGACCCCAAGGCTGCCCTGGACACGCTGATCCGCGAGGAGCTGGGCCTCGACCCCGACCAGCTGGGGTCGCCGTGGGGTGCCGCGTTCGGCTCGCTCGTCGCGTTTGCGGCAGGCGCGGCCGTGCCGGTCCTGCCCTACCTCGTCGCGTCGGGTGGACCGGCCTTCGTCACGAGCCTGGCCTTGAGCCTGGTGGCAATGTTCGTGGTGGGCATCGGGATCAGCCTGCTGACCGGTCGAAGCGCCCTGTTCAGCGGTGCCCGCCAGGTCTTCATCGGCGTGCTGGCGGCCGCGGTCACCTTCCTGGTCGGCCGGCTGATCGGTGTCGCGGTCGCCTGACGGTGGCACGGTCGCCGCGGACCCCGCCGGGCTTCGGGTCCCGGGGCGGTCCCGAGCCAACCTATCGCCCCAGGAGATCAAATGCCGCGAGCGCGGACTCGCGGTGCCGAGGATTCCCGGCCTTTCATCTCCGCGGGCAATCGAATCGCGGAAAGGGGCGGGCATTCCCGCCCGAGACCACCCGATTCGGCCGATTTGATCGCCTCGGGCGATAAGCCGGCCGCCGCTGCCGCCGCTGCCGCCGCGTGCCGCCGCCGGCTGCGCCGCACTGGCACCGACAGGCACCGTCCCGGGAATCGACAAGGCCCCCGGCGTTCGGGGGCCTCGTGGGGGTAGGCTTGGGGCCTGCCAGCGCTGGACTAGCGCATTCCGTAGCGGGTCCAGGCGGCGATGTGATCGGTTGGATCGGTGCCCTCTCGACCTTCGTCGGAAGAGAGCAGGATGCTCACAAACGCGAAGAACGCGAGGAGGGCGACGATGCTTGCGAGCAGCATGTCGAGTTCCTCCAGATGAATGGATGTCGTCCGTTGGGACGGCCCGCCACGACTTGTGGCGGCTTGCAACATCCGGTTGCGTTGCCGACTATAGCCTAACAAATAGAGAGTGTCAAAGCCTCCTAACCTAACAAATAAGGACCAGATGTCTCGACAGGTTGGATTGAGCCGAGCAGACCTCAAGATTCTGGACATCCTCCAGCGGGATGGCCGGGCGTCCTATGCCGACATCGGGGCCGCCGTGGGCATGAGCGCGCCATCGGCCCATGAGCGGGTCAAGAAGCTCGAGCACCGGGGCATCATCCAGGGCTACACGGCTCGTCTCGACGCGCGGGCGATGGGTCGGGGGATCCTGGCCTTCAGCTGGATTCGGCAGTCACCGGGGACGCCCAGCACGGACCTGACCGAGGCATTCCGGCTGCTGCCCGAAGTGGAGGAGTGCCACCACATCGCCGGGGAGGCCGATTACCTGCTCAAGGTCCGGGCAACCGATACCCTTGACCTGGAGCGGGTCATGAAGCTGGTCCAGTCGATCCCGTTCGTGTACACGACGGAGACCGACGTGGTCTATTCCAGCGCCTTCGAGCACCGCCCCCTGGCGATCCCACTCGAAACCGCCACCGAGCCGGACGCGTAACGATGACCGGCGAGGATGCGGGTCTCGTCCGGGCGGTCGCGTCCGGATCCGAGGATGCCCTCGTCCAGCTCTATGACCGCTACGCCGGCTCGGTCTACGCAACAGCGCGCCGGCTGACAACCGATCGGGGTCTCGCCGAAGACGTGGTTCAGGAAACATTTCTCGCTCTATGGAACCGGGCCGAGCAATACGACCCGGCGATGGGCTCGCTGCCGGCCTGGCTGCTGACGATCGCGCGCAACCGGACAATCGACCGGCTTCGGGCGATCGGCCGGCGCCCGCCGACGATGGCGGTCTCGGCCCTGGCTCTGGCCGATGAGGCCGAGGGCGCGACCCTCGAACGCCTCGTGGTCGGAGGAGCGGTCGTCGGTGCCGGGGTGCCGGTCATGAGCCCCGCCCTGATCCTGGAGGAGACCGAGCGACGCACCTCGCTGGCCGCCGCCCTGGCCGAGCTGCCCGACGTGGAACGGACGGTCCTGGTCCTGGCCTATCGCGAGGAGCTCAGCCAGAGCGAGATCGCCGAGCGCCTGGGCTGGCCGATCGGCACGGTCAAGACGCGCACGCGGCGGGCGCTCCTGCGCATGCGCAACGCGCTGGGACCAGGCTTCATGCCGATCGATGGCGCCGCCGCTGCGGTGAGGCTCCTCGACGGATGATCAACCACGACGAAGCCCGCGAATTGCTCGAGCTGGCCGCCGTCCAGCCGGGCGGCCTCGACCGGCTGACCGCCGGCGATACGACCGAATCGGCCATCCTGGCCGATCACCTGGCCGGCTGCCCTGCCTGCACCGCCGAGGCCGAACGCCTGAGGGTCTCGGCCGGCCTGATCCGCGAGGCGGTCCTCGAGTCGCCCCCGCCAGAGCTGCGCGAACGCACCCTGGCCCTGGTCCGGGCCGTTGGCCGGCCCCGGACAGCGGAGACCGTTTCCGCGCCCGTTTCCGCGCCCGTTTCCGCGCCTACGCCACTGCCACTGCCGGCGTCCACGCGAATGCCAGTCGTCGCTCCGCGGCGTCGCTCGCTGCGCAGTGTCACCTGGCCGCTCGCCCTTGCAGCCGCGGTCGTGCTGGCCGTATCCGGGACCGCCGGGTTCATTGCCGTCCGGGGCAACTCGGCGAACCAGGCCAACCTGGCCAACCAGGCGATCGCAATCGAGCTCGCCCGGGTGACCAACTGGACCCTCCGGGTCGAGGCCGAACCCAACGTCCAGCGGGTCGCGCTGGCCGGCACGTCCAACCCGGGCCTGGCCGGCACGCTGCTCTTCTCACCGACCACGTCAGAGCTGGTGGTCGTGGCATCTGGCCTGCCGGCGGCCCCGGCCGGCCAGGAGTATCGCTGCTGGGTCCTTGCCAACGGGGTCCGCCAGGACGTCGGGCGGATGGACCTGGGCGCCGGCCTGGCCTATTGGGTCGGGCCTGTCACGGGCCTGACTCAGCTTCCCGCCGGGACGCCGTTGGGCGTCTCGCTGGCCACGGTCGACGGGCCGCTGGCCCCGGGCGATCCGGTCCTGAGCGGCACGGTCGGCAGCTGACGTGGGGCCAGCGATGGTCGCTGGATCAGGCGCTCGTCTCGGCGTCGAACGAAGCCAGGTCGGACCACTCGGCTCCGCAGGCGAGGCAGCCGATACCGGGCTCCTGGAGCGATGGTCCGCTGCCCATCCCGTAGATCTCGTCGAGGGGCCGATAGCCGCTGGTATCGATCTGGGGCAGGGTCAGCAGAGCCAGTCGATGTGCCCCGCAGCGGGGGCAGGCCGTGGCCGAGCGAGTGGCCTCGTCCATGGCCGGATCACCGTTGTCGGTGAGCCCTGGATTACCGCCGTCACTGTCCTGTTCCGCCCCATCGATCACGCCAGCTATCTCCCGTGCGAGGGTCGATGATGCCTCCCCGGGGCGAATCGCGTCAGGGCAACCCGGTCCCCGAGGCGGACGTGGCCGCCATGTTCGACGCCATCGCGCCCGTCTACAACCGGGTCAACACGCTGATGACCGCCGGTGGCGACGGTCGCTGGCGACGCGCTGCGGCGGATGCAGCCGAACTCGAGCCGGGTGCCTCCGTGGTCGACGTTGCCTGCGGCACAGGCAAGCTGAGTGCCACCCTGGCCGGCCGGGTGGGACCCTTCGGGCGGGTCGTGGGGATCGATCTCGCGCCGGCCATGGTCGCCGCTGCCGGGGCGACCTACAACGACCTCGTCCAGCTCAGCTTCCGGGTGGGCAACGCGCTGGCCCTGCCGTTCTCCGACGGCGAGTTCGACGCCGCAACGATTGCCTTCGGGCTGCGCAACCTGGCCGATTTCGAGGCGGGCTTTCGGGAGCTCGCCCGGGTCGTCAGGCCGGATGGCCGGGTTGTCTGCCTTGAGCTGTCCATGCCACCCCAGCGCGGCTGGGGTCGCTTCTTCCGATCGTCGTTCGGCCGGATGGCTCCGCTGGTGGCCGGCGTCTTCGGTCACGGCCGGGAATACCGCTACCTGCCGAATTCGCTGGACGGCTTTCCCGACGCCGTGGCACTGGCAGCCACAATGCGCGCCGCGGGTCTGTCAGACGTCGGCTTCCGGCGGTTGGCCCTGGGGGCCGTTGCCCTCCACACGGGCCGGGTCCCGGCCAGCTGATCCCGCGGCGCCGGCCAGGGTCGCCGGGCCGGCCAGGGTCGCCGGACCGGCTTGAGGCGCCGAACCGGACAAGGGCGCCGGGCCGGCCAGCCACTCACGGTTGAGCCGGAGCACATCTTCGATCAGGGCCGGGTCCACCCGGCCGTCGGTGGGTGCCAGCAAGCCGGCGATCCAGGCCGCTTCCTGGCCGAGCTCGAGATCCGCCTGGTCGTCGGACGAGCGCGAGAAGTCGGCCATGACCAGGAACACCAGGAGCGCCCCGATCACGAGGCCCACGAGGAGCAGCCACCACTGGAATTCGGCATTCATCGGGGCCCAGTATAGGGAGCCCGACCGGACCGGCAGATCAACCGATTACACTCGGGCCCATGATCGACTTCCTGCCGCCATCCATCGCCATCCAGCTCGGCCCGCTACCGGTCTACTGGTACGGGATCTGCTACGCGCTCGGGCTGTCCCTGGCCTACATCGTGATCCGGCGGGGCGTCCGGGCCCGTGGACTCAGCGAGAACCTGTTCGCCAACGGGATGATCATCGTGGCGATCGCCGCCCTCGTCGGGGGCCGGGCGTACCACGTGATCGACCAGTGGAATGCGCTGTACCGGGACGACCTGATCAAGATCGTCCTGCCGCCCTACTCGGGCCTGGGCGTCTACGGCGGCATCTTCACCGGCGTCCTTGCCGCGGCGGTCTACATCCGGCTCCATCGCCAGTCGTTCTGGGTTTGGGCCGACGTCATCGTGCCCGGCCTGTTCGCGATGGAGTTCGTGGCCCGCTGGGGCAACTTCTTCAACCAGGAGCTGTACGGCCCGCCAACCACGTCGCCATGGGGGATCGCGATCGACTGCTCCCACCGGGTGGCCGCGTACCTCTGCCCGCCCGACGGGACGACCCCGGCCACGGCCCACTTCCAGCCGATGTTCCTGTTCGAGTCCATCTCGGGGCTGGTGGGCATGCTCACCCTGCTGTGGCTCACGACGCGCTTTGCCCGCCGCCTGCGGACGGGCGAGATCGCCCTGGTCTT
>JBBRIV010000224.1:0-5239 GCA_038220425.1 Candidatus Limnocylindrales bacterium | reverse complement strand
AACGGGCCGTCGATACTCCGATGACGCCGGGCATACCCGCCCGCTGCAAATGACTCGGAGCCAATACGATGCGCACCTCCTACTCGCTCCTTTTCTCCCGGCTGACGAGGTCGGGCGCCTGGATTAGCCTCGTCGGCACGTTCCTGCTGATCGCCGGCTTGATCTGGGACGTGACCATCCACGAAGGCGATCCCAGCCTGGCCTCGCACGAGAGTGTCTTCGCGGTCGATAACCCAGCCCACGTCGTTTTCCTGAGTGGGATCGCCCTGATCGTGGTCGGGATGCTCCTGTTCGTGGTTGACCGGTTGCGCGATCAGCTCGCCCATGGTCGCGGCCCGCGGCCGTATGCGGTTGCGGTCGTCGCGGTTGCTCTCGCCCTGCTCGCGTCCGGAGGGGCCGTTGCGGCCGTCCAGACCCAATTCGCGGCTTCCGCGACGGTGGGCTCAACTGGCCACGACCACGGCACAGCGACGCCCAGTGGATCACCCGCTCCTGCCCACCACGCAACCTTCGTCACGACCGGGACCGGTTGCGCGCCGGTCGGCACTCCGCCGAGCGCCGATCAGACGGCAGCGGCGGCGGCGCTCGTCGCATCGGTGAAGGCCACCTGGTCGCCCACGCTCAGCGTGGCCGCAGCCGCTGCCCAGGGCTATGTGCCTCCTAAGAAGCCGGCTGCGAGCAAGGTGCTCGTGCACCTCGCCAACCCGACGCTCGTCGCCGCGACGGGCGACCTGCTCGATCCGGCCAAGCCCCAGGCGCTCGTCTACGCCAACCTGCCCGATGGCACCCAGGTCCTTGCCGGGGTCCTGTTCACGGCGCCGATCGGCGCAGGTCCCTGCCCTCGCGGTTCAACAACGCTGTGGCACTACCACCACGATGGCGCCACCCGCGAGATGATCCACGTCTGGCTCTTCGACAATCCGACGGGCGCCTTTTCGACCGGCATCGGCGGCAAGGCTGGCCTAGCGGTCGCCCAGCGTGAGCTCGAAGGGTCGACTCAGCCGGCGTCGCCGGCGTCGAGCCCCGTCCAATGAGGGCCTCTCGACGGCGTCAGGACCCGAGCCCATTCACGAGCGCATAAGCAAGCCCGAGAACAACCAGGAGCAGGCCCTCCAGGCGCCCTACCCGTCCGCGGAGCAGGAACGCCGCCGCGATCACGGCAGCCAGAACCAGGACCGGCCAATCGAACGTTCGGACGCGATCCGGGACGACGACCGGGGTCAGCAGGGCAATGAGGCCAAGGTTGAAGAGCAGGAAGTAGAGGACCGTCCCGATCGCATTGCCGGCGCTGACATCGGCATAGCCACGCCGAGCCGGTACGACCTGGCGGATCACCTCTTCCGCTTCGATCGCCGCCGGCGTGAGGACCATCCCGACGAGGCCGGTCCCCAGGCCCAGGCTGACAACGAGCCCGTCGGCCCCGATCGCGACGAGTTCCCCGCCGATCGCGATCACGATGATGCCTGCGACAGTCAGGACGGCGGCCTTGGACAATGAGCTGGCGCCTGGCGCCTCGGAACGTTCGTCATCGGCCACGAAGGTGTGGCCCCGGGATGCGCGGATGAGATAGGTCATGGCCAAGGCGAACACGGCGAGCAAGACCACTCCTGTCCAGCGCGGCGTCTCCGGAAAGAGAATCGGGAGCCCAGCGCTGATCGCGGCGATTGGCAGGAGGGCGATGATCCCGCGTGGAACCCGGACCGTCAGCGGCGCAATCAACGCGCCCAGCCCAAGGGCAATGCACAGCAGGAAGGTCGCCCCACCAAAGGCCGTGCCCAAGGCGATGTAGCTCGACCCGCGAGCTCCCGCGGCCAGGCCCACGGCGATGTTCTCCGCTTCGAGCCCCGAGAGAATGACGCTCGCCACGAACGGCGCGATCCGAAGGGCTGTCGCGACCCCGACCAGCCCGTTGAGCAGCTGTTCGGTCGCGATCACCACGATCGCGGCACCGATGACGAATGCGGCCAGGGCGAAGAGAGGCGTCACCGAACGAGTGTACGAAGGCCGCCGGCCTCAGCCATCGGGCCCCGGGCCACGTGCTCGCCCTATCGATTCCGCTCGGACCTGACGAACAGGGCCGTTCCGACCACGATGAACGCTGTGCTCAGGGCGAGGATGACCGCCAGGTTGGTCGCCGCGGGCAGGAGCGGGACCTGTTCGGCGTCTGGGTGGGCACAGTAGTAGACATCCCGGAGCAGGTCGATCGCATAGCGCATCGGTGCGAGATGGGATGGGATGTCCAGGAACGGCGGCAGGTTGCTGATCGGGTTGAATACCCCCGCAAGAAAGAACTGGGGGAGCATCACGAAGGGGAAGATCTGGTTCGCCGCTCGCTGGCTGCTGAGATTGGACAACACCAGGATCCCGAAGGCGCCTCCGAACAGGGCGACGACTACGAGGATCGGAGCCAGCGCGATGAGGGTGGCCGCATCCAGGGGCACGCCCAGGATGAGCCCAAACAGGAGGATCGCGATGGCCTGGGGCAGGGCCACCAGCGACTCGCCCAGGATCTTCCCGAAGACGATCGAGTAACGCGAGATCGGTGAGACGAAGATCTCCTGGCTGAAGTCCTGCTCGCGATCGGCGATGAGCGAGATCACCCCGAGGGCCGAGGACTGCCAGACGGTCTGGGCAAGCACACCGGTGAACACAAACGTCAGCAGGTTGATCCCGGATCGCGCCCCGAACCCGGCCTGGAGGCTGGTCCCCAGGATGCCGATGAAGATCAGCGGGAACGCGAAATCGGCAACGATCCTCGAGCGGTCCCTGAGGAGTTTCACGACGTCGCGATGAGCGATGACGAGGATCCCGGAAAGCTCTCTCATGGCTCGTCCGCCTCGCCCGCCTCGCCCTGAGCCGACCGGCCGACGATCTCGAGGTAGGCGTCCTCAAGGCTCGGCGTGTGCGTCTCGACGAGGGTCAGGGGCGTCTCGATCATCCGCAGGACGCTGTGCACCGTGCGCCGGTCGAGCGCGATCCGGAACGGACCGTCGCCCGACTGGACGAGTTGGCGGGCGGCCAGTTCGTCGGTGAGGGCCGGGCGATCGGCTGCATCGACAAGGACGTATTCGTCGACGAGCTCGGCCTTGAGTTCGGCTGGGGTGCCGTTGGCGACGATCCGGCCCCGATCGACGATGCAGATCCGATCGGTCAGCTCCGCCTCTTCGAGGTAGTGGGTGGTCAGGACAATCGTCGTGCCCTGCTCGCGACGGACGGTCGCCAGGTAGTCCCACAGAGCTCGACGGGTTGGGACATCGAGACCGGCGCTCGGCTCGTCCAGAAACAGCACCTTGGGGTGGTGCATCAGACTCCGGACGACTTCCAGCTAGCGCCGCGTTCCACCGGAGTAGGTCCTCACCGGGTCGAAGATCTCGCGCCCGATCCCAACCAGATTGGCCAGCTCATCAAGCTGATGGCGGTAGCGGCGATCCATGAGCCGGTATAGGGCCGCGTACGGATACGTGCCATATAAGATGGCGTGGAATCGGACGTTTTCCTCGCCGGTCAGATTCTGGTCGAGGCTCGGCCGTTGAAAGATGATCCCGACGAGCCGCCGCACCGTGCTCGATTCGGTCACGATGTCGTGGCCGTCGATCGTCGCCGTGCCAGCCGTGGGGGTGAGCGTCGTCGTCAAGATCGAGATCGTTGTCGTCTTGCCGGCGCCATTCGGGCCAAGGAGGGCAAAGAACTCGCCAGCGCCAACGTCGAACGAGATGCCGTCGAGGGCATTTCGAGTCGACTTGCGGTAGCGCTTCTCGAGCTCCCGAACGTGGATCACCACGGAAGTTTACGGGTAGGCGGAGTGCGAGGGCGGGCCAGCGAGTGCCCAGCGACGATCAGCGCCCGACCGACGGCTCAGTCTCGACCGGCAAGCCAGCAGCGGCCCAGCCGTCGAAGCCGCCGATCATGTCGGTCGCCCGGCTGAAACCCATATCGAGCAATGTCGCCGCCGCGAGGCTCGACGAAAAGCCATGGGCGCAGACGAGGATGACCCGGCGCGCTGGATCCGCCAGTGCCGGCTCGTGGTGGGCCGACGTGGCGTCCAGCCGCCAGTAGAGAACGGAGAGAGGGACGTGGACCGACCCGGGAATGACCCCACTCGCCGATCGAGCCTCAGCGCAGCGAGTGTCAACCACGAGTGCGCCTTCCGCCAATTCGTTGAATGCAGCCCGAGGGTCGAGCCGGTCGAGCCTGGCTCGAGCGGCCGCCAACAGGTCCTCGATCGTCGCGCTGCCCACGGTGCTGCCTCCTCCTTTGCGGATTGTGGACCGCACGGTCAAGCGACCCGGCGCACGAGCGTCTCGGGCATCCGCCGAGCGACAATCACGCCCGACCCGACGGTGAGCAGCGCGACCAGGCCGATCGCCGCCGGCATCCCAGCCAAGTCGGCAACGATGCCCGCCAGCACGGCGCCCAGCGCAAAGCCGAGGTCGCGCCACAGCCGGTAGACGCCCACGGCCGATGCTCGCCAATCTGGTGCCGCGACATCGGCAATCGTGGCGATGAGCGTCGGGTAGACCATCCCGGTCCCGAGCCCAAGCGCAATTGCTCCGCCAAGCCAGATCTCGAAGGACGTGCCCAGCGCGATCACGGCGAGCGCGACTCCCTGGAGGAGCAGGCCCGCGACGATCAGGCCCTTGCGACCGATTCGGTCGGAAAGGGCGCCGGTCGCGATCTGGCTGATCCCCCAGACACCCGGATAGGCTGCCGCCAGGACCGCAATCTCGCCGATCGAGAGCCCATGGGCCGCATAGAACAGGGGGAGCAGACCCCAGGCGAGCCCGTCGTTGAGGTTGTTGACGAGCCCCGCCTGGGAGGCCGCCGAGAGCGACGGATCGCCTACGCTCGTCCGCCAGAAGACCGAGCGCCAGGATGACGTCGTGTTGGCGCCCGACCGCTGGACCATCTCATGATCGACATGACCCCGTGTCTCCCGGACGAGCAGGACCGACGCGCCGAGACCCAGCCCGGCGTAGGCGATGCCCAGGAAGAAGGGAGCCGGGCGGAGGCCCGCCGCGGCCGCGATCCAGCCTGTTGCGAGGGCGGTCATCGCCACGGCCAGGTACCCGGCGGCTTCGTTGAGGCCCATCGCCAGGCCGCGCCGGGCAGGTCCAACGAGGTCGATTTTCATGATCACTGTGGTCGACCAGCACAGGCCCTGGTTCACCCCGAGCAGGACGTTCGCAGCGACGATCCAGCCCCAGGTCGGAGCCCAGATGAGCAGGAGCGGAACCGGCAG
>JBBRIV010000223.1:0-5297 GCA_038220425.1 Candidatus Limnocylindrales bacterium | reverse complement strand
GATGTCGACTCCGGCAGCCTTGGCTGCATAAAAAATGTTCGCGACGTCTACGAAGACGGCGACGTTCTTGCCCACGTTGACTCCTATTTCCTGTGTGCCAATTGCCGGCGCAGCTGGTGCAGCTCGGCGAAGATCAAATGCGTACCTGGCGCGCGGCAGCCCGGCGGGCCGCCACGGACCTGCTCATGAGCGAGCCACCTTCAGAGAACCCACGGTCTTCCCAGCGGGCTCGCTCGCCGGGATCGTCTGGCCGAACCGCCTCAACGACGGTGCAACCCTTGTTGCGCGCTGAACGGAGGACCTCTTCGAGCAGGTCGTTGGTGACGCTGGTCGCGTCGCCCGACGGATCCACCACGAACAGATCGATCGTCCCGATATAACCGCCGGACCGGACCGATGGTCGAAGTGCCAGGATCGCCCCACCGATGACCTCTCGCCGCCGTTCGGCGACGAGCACGCTGGCCTGCGGCAGGTAGATGAGCTGGCGCAGGAGATCGGGAGCAACGAGCGGACCGCCACTCGGGTCGACCGCCGGCGCGAAGAGCGCGACGAGTCGGTCGACATCCGTGATGCGAGCCGTCCGAACCTGGTAGTCCACGCCGACTGGCCTGACCTCAAAGGGGGGTGCGAACGGCTGCGGCAGAGGCGGTCAAATCAGACCGGCTCGACGTTTTCCCACTCTGAGCGCGCCTCTCGGCGGCGGGCGCCGAAGCGCTCCACAACCACGCAAGGGGCACCCAACAGCAGTTAGCAATCGACGCGCCTGTCCTCAATATACGGCATCGCCCGGGCAGTCACCTGCGGCTGGCTCGAATTCAGTCGCGGTCTCCGCCCCGGCTGTTCAGGTAGGTCGCCCGCGACAGCACGATCAAGCCGACCAGGGCCAGCCAGCTGCCCGCCGCCCGATCCGGGCGAAGGCCGGCCAGGTCGCCGGCGGTGACGAATGACACGAGGGCATACAGCAGGGCCAGCCAGCCCACCACCGTGAGCACCAGGAAGCTCAGCCCGCGATCCAGCGCGACCGGCCGGTCGCCACTGGCGTAGGGCAGGGCGACCAGCGCCAGGACGAGCAGGGCGACGATGAAGTCGATCATCCCGCCGGCGGTCCCACAGCGCCCGTCAAAGGCGGTGCAGGCAACCGGATTCAGGCCACCGGCGTCGCCGCCGGCGGTGTACCAGGCAAGGAAGCAGGCGACCACGATGGCGACCGCGCCGGCGGCCGCCAGGAGACGGCCCTGGCCCAGCGGTCGGCGATGCATCGTCACCGGCCCGTTGCCCGCTCAGTCATGCGCTTCGTCGACCGACGGCGGTTCGGCGGCGGGCGTCGAGTAGACCTCCGGCCGAAGCACGCCGACGTAGCGCAGGTTGCGATAGAACTCACCGAAGTCGAGCCCGTAGCCAACCACGAAGCGGTCGTCGATGGTGAACCCGGTGTAGTCGACCGGGATGTCCACCAGGCGCCGGGCGGGTTTGTCGAGGAGGGTGCAGATCCGGAGCGAGGCGGGACTCTTGCCGCGCAGGTAGCGGACCAGGTAGTTCAGGGTCAGGCCTGTATCGATGATGTCCTCGACCAGCAGGACCTCTTCGTCGGCGATGCTGGCCGACAGGTCCTTGAGGATCCGGACCAGGCCCGACGACTCGGTCGAGGTACCGCCGTACGAGGAGACCTCCATCAGGTCGATCCGGACCGGGACCGTGATCGCCCGCATCAGGTCGGCCATGAACGGCAGGGATCCCTTGAGGACGCTGACCAGGGTCAGCTGCCGGCCGGCGTAGTCGCGGCTGATTCGCGCCCCGAGCTCGCGCACCTTGGCCTGGATCTGCTCTTCTGAGACCAGGACTTCGGCAACGTCCGACTGGAGGTCGACTGGGCTGTTCATGCGCTCGTGCTCGCCTGCTCAGCGGCCGCCGTCCGGCCGGCCGGGCGATGGCGGCGGCGATGGCGGGTGGTCCGGCCGGTGCCCGGAACCAGGGCCAGGACCGGGTCGGCCGGGTCCAGGACGAGGGTCGGCTGCGCCACGGCCGGGGCTCGGTCGAGTCCAAACGGGCCGGCCAGCATGGACGCGGCGGTCCGCGCCGGGGTCACGTGGCCGGGCGTGCCACTCAGCTCGTCGGCCAGCTCCAGCCGGCCGTACTTGAGCATGAGCGCCCGGAAGTCGCGGGCGTAGAAGAGCTTGATCCTGAGCTCTGGATAGAGCTCGCGCAGCCGGCGCAGCTTGCGGTTCTTCTTGCGAACGAGCTTCTGGCGGAGGGTGGTCAGCTCCACGTAGAGGTCCATCTCGGGCAGGAAGAAATCGGGCGAAAAGCTCTCGAGAACATCGCCGGCCAGGTTCCACAGGATCGGGAACGTGTGCGGCTCGTACTGCCAGCGGACCTGGTAGTAGTCGAGGATCCGGGCAAACTCGGCTTCGCTCACGTGTGCGAAGGCGGGCCCGGGGTCGGTCACGCTCGGGCCATCCGGTGCATCGTCACGCTGATCCATCGGCGGTCAGTCTAGCCGACTCCGGCCGTTCAGCGAACCGGCGTTGCGCGGCTGGCGCGGGATACCCCCGGGGGGTATCATCGATTTCACGATGGCAAGCACCACTCGATCCAGCACAGCGGCGCCCGAGGCCGACCACTTCCGACACAGCTATACGCGCGACAAGTCCAAGCTGATTCGGCGACTGAGCCGGATCGAGGGCCAGGTCCGGGGCATCGCCCGGATGATCGAGCGCGAGGAATACTGCGTCGACATCCTGCAGCAGACGGCAGCCCTGAAGGCTGCGCTCGACTCGGTCGGGATCATGATTCTCGAAGATCACGTTCGAGGCTGTGTCCGGACTGCGGCTGAACGCGGCGAGTCGGACGTGTACGTCGACGAGGTGGTGGATGTTGTCCGACGCGCCCTTGGCCGTCCGGTTCGCGGAGCCGGGCGTCCGGCCTGACCTGCCCGGCCTGTCCTACTCGGCCGGCGCGGATTCGGAGCGCGGATCAGGACGTTCGGGTGATCCCCGCGCCCGGCCGCCGCTGCGAGGATCGTGGCGATGACTGACCCCGCAGAACGCCGCCAGCCGGCCGGCCCGACCATCGGCGCCCCACCACCGTTCGTCGAGCGGCGGGTCGCGCCGCGCCGCGAAATCGACCAGATGAGCTGGCGCGAAACCGGCCTGCTGGCGCGATCACTGGACATCCTTGTTGCCGACGTGCCGGCCCAGGGCCGCCTGGCCGGATTGCTCGGCCTGTTGGCGGATACGGTCGGCGCACGCCGGGCAGCGGTCCTGTCGGCGTCCGGCGAACGGCGGATCGCGGTTGCTGCCCAGGACGGCGAGGACCCTGCCGACGCGCTGGCCCTGGCCGCCTGGCTCGATGCCCGCGGCCCGGGTTCGCGGGCCGAGCGTGCCGCGAGCGGCCCGGCCGCCGTTTCGATCGCTCGGAGCAGCGCCGACGCACCCAGCCCAGCCGCACTGACAGATGGCCGAGCCCATCACTACGCCTGGATCGAGATCCCCAGCAGCGGGCGGGTGGTCCTGGGCTTCGATCTGCCCGATCCAGGCGCCGTCGAGAGCGTCGGGGAGCGGCTGCCCAGGCAGCTGGCCCGCCACGCCGCGGTGGCCCTGGCCCTGGTCACCGACCAGCTGGCCATCGAGCGCGAGGGGTCCGAGCTCCAGGCCCGCGATCGAGAGCGCGAACGGTACGTCTCCACCGTCGCCCACGACCTGCGCACACCATTGACCGGGCTGGCCGGCTACCTGGAGCTGATCGCCGATGGCAAGGTCCAGGATCCCGAGATCCGGACGGAGTTCCTCGAGCGCAGCCGCGAGATCGTCGAGACCATGGGCGACCTGGTGGCCGACTTGCTCGAGATGAGCCGGATCGAGGCGGGCAACCTGGGCCTGGAGCTGGCCCCGTTCTCGGTGGCTGATGTCTCCCGGCGGGTCCTGGACGCCCTCCGCCCGATCGGGCTCAAGCGCCAGGTCAAGCTCCGGGCCGACCTGCCGCCGCGGATCCGGGCGGCGGTCGGCGATCGGCGCCGGGTTGAGCAGATCCTGACCAACCTGGCCGGCAATGCCCTCAAGTTCACGCCCGACGGCGGCACGGTGGAGATTGCCGGCTGGTTCGATGGCCGAGTGGCCATGATCGCCGTCCGTGATGACGGAGCGGGAATTGCCGCCGAGGACCAGCCCCGAATCTTCGAGCGCTTTTACCGCCTGCCCGGCCACTCCCGGATCACCGGAACCGGCCTGGGCCTGCCGATCGCCCGGGAGCTGGCCCGGGCCATGGACGGCGAGCTGGATGTGGCCTCGGTCCCCGATTCTGGCTCAAGCTTCGTGCTGGCCCTGCCCGGGCCGGCCGAAGTCGAGATCGAAATCGTGCGCTCGGCCCTCCAGGCGGCCCTGGCAGCCGAGGAGATCCGGCTCGAGGAAGCGGCCGTCATCCGGGCGATGTACGCCGCCAACCGACCCGCCGAATCGGGGGTTGTCCACGATCCGGACGAACCCGTTGTTCACTTGGTGGATAACCCCGTTGACGCGGCGGACACGCCCTCGTAGCGTCCTGCATCCGCACCCGAATGGGGCCGCAGGGTAACGTGACGCATGAGGGGCCCGAGGAAACCCGGACCGGACCGAACGCGGCACGGAAGACCGAACGACCTCCGGTGCGCGAATACGTCGACGCCGGGAGCGCTAGCGGACGGTTCACCTCCCCGGATCCGGAGGATGCGTGAGCCAGGATCGCGAACCGCTCCCGTCGCGCGTTGACGGGCTGCCAGACCTGACGGACGAGGCACTGGGCGCCCTCGACCAGGGTCTCCGCGACCTCGATTTGGCCAGCCTGCCCGAGCCACTCCGGGCCGGCCTGATCGACCACCTGCGGCTGCTCCTGGCCTGGAATCAGTCGATCAACCTGACCGCCATCCGGGACCCCGAAAGCGCCGTCCGTGAGCACATCCTGGACAGCCTGACCGCCGTCCCGATCCTGCGCCGGCGAGCGATCGATGCATTCCTGGACCTGGGCAGCGGCGGCGGCTACCCGGGTATTCCGCTGGCCCTGGCCCTGCCCGCCCGACGTACGCTCCTGGTGGAAAGCGTGGGCAAGAAGGCGACCTTCCTGTCGACAGCCGCGGTCCTGGCGTCCGAATCGCTGCTGGCGGCCGGCCACGCCGGGGACGGCCTGGACGTCTTCAGCGGCCGGGCCGAGATGCTCGCGGCCGACGCGCGCCACCGCGAGCGCTGGCCGGCCGTGATTGCCCGGGCGGTCGCACCGCTGGCCGAGCTGGCCGAGATTGCCCTGCCCCTGGTCAGCCGAGGCGGGAT
>JBBRIV010000222.1:0-5308 GCA_038220425.1 Candidatus Limnocylindrales bacterium | reverse complement strand
GACGGCCGATCCGGCTGACGGCCCGCGAGTTTGCCCTGCTCGAGCTGCTGGCTCGCCACCCCGGCCAGCTGTACACCCAGGATCGGCTGCTCGATGCCCTCTGGAATGCCGATTTCGTGGCCGAGTCGAACATCGTCGAGGTGTACATCAGGAGCCTTCGGCGGAAGATCGACGAGGGCCGCCGGAACGGCCTGATCGAGACCGTCCGCGGCTCGGGCTATCGCGTCCGGGCGGGGCCCGAGACGGCCGGCTGATGTTCCAGCAGGCCCGTCGACGGCTGACCCTGCTGTACATCGGCCTGTTTGCGCTGGTCCTGGGCGTCTTCAGCGTCGTCTTCTTCATCGCCTTCGAGACTGTCCTGGGGCCGGCCTTCGACGTGGCCCCCGACCTGTCGTCCGAACAGGCAGCCGGGCTGGCCTACCACGTCGCCCTCGAACGGGTGGCGATTGCCCTGGTCGCGGCCAACATCCTGACGGTCGGACTCGTTGGGACGGCCGCCTGGATCCTGGCCAATCGAACCCTCCGGCCGATCCGCGAGGCGCATGCCCGACAGCGCCGCTTCGTGGCCGACGCCTCGCATGAGATGCGCACGCCCCTGGCCGCCATCCGGGCGACAGCCGAGAGCGGACTCGAGCCATCGGCCAACGCCGAAGGGTTCAGGGCCGGGTTGGTCTCGATCGTTGCCTCAACCGAGCGGCTGACCCGGATCACCAACGATCTCCTGCTCCTGGCCCGCACGGATGACCGGATGCTGGGCAATCCGGCCGAGCGCTTCGACCTGTCGGTGACCGTCGCCGAAGCCATCGCCACGGTCCGCCTGGCCAATCCCGAGCGTCGGCTGAGCCGGGTCAGCCTTGCCCCAGATCTGCAGGTCAGCGGCGATCCGGCCAACACCGAGCGGATCGTGACCAACCTGCTCGATAACGCCTTCCGCTACGGCGGGCCGGCGGTGGCGGTGACCCTGACCACCTCGGCGACCGAACGCGAAGCCGTCGTCGAGGTGGGCGACGACGGTCCGGGCATCAGCGCACCGGACCTCGGCCGGATCTTTGAACCGTTCTTCCGGGTGCGCTCAGACGCGAGTAGCCCGGCCGGCAATGGCCTGGGCCTCCCGATCGCCCGGAGCCTGGCCGAGGGAACCGGTGGGCACCTGACCGTGACCAGCCAGGTTGGCGCGGGTTCGACGTTCAGGCTGGTCCTGCCCCGGGTCCGTTGAGGCAGCCAGGCTCCATACTCAGCAGGGTTCTGCCGTACGCGCGAGGAACAGGTGTATATCCCGGCCCAATTCAAGCCCGACGACGCGGCCGTCCACGAGCTTCTGAACCGGCATGGTGCGGCCGACCTGGTGACGTCGACTGGCCAGGGCCTGCTGGCCACGATGCTGCCCTTCCTGTACGACGCCCCGGGCAGTCGGGCAGGGCTCGGCGAGCTGGGCTCGCTGGTGGGCCACGTGGCTCGCAACAACCAGCACTGGCGCGAACCGGCCGTCGGTGAATCGCTGGTGATCGTGCGCGGGCCCGACGCCTACATCACGCCCTCGTGGTATGCCGCAAAACGCGAACATGGCCGGGTGGTCCCGACCTGGAACTACATCACGGCGCACGTCTACGGCCGGCTCGTGATCCACGACGACGTGACCTGGCTCGAGGCACTCGTCCGGCGGCTGACTGCTCGCCACGAAGCGGCCCGGGCGGAGCAGTGGTCGGTCGATGATGCCCCGCCGGATTACTTCGCGGGCCAGCTCCGGGCGATCGTGGGAGTCGAGCTGCTGATCGACCGGATCGAGGCCAAGGCCAAGCTCAGCCAGAACCGGTCCGCTGCCGATATCGACGGCGTCATCGCCGGACTGGCCGAATCGGGTCAGCCGGCGATGTCCGAGGTGATGGCGGAGGCGACGGCCAAGATCCGGCGCTGAGCGCCGGACCGGGCCGCCAGTACGCGCCTTACGCCCCGCGCGTTTCGAGGATGTCGCAGGTGAGCAGGTCGGGACCCGAGCAGCTCGTCCAGACGAGCAGGACCTGGCCGCCAGCGATGGCCGTATCGAGCGCGCTGACCGAGCCCTGCTGGCCGGCGGCGACCTCGAACGGCGTCCAGTGGGTGCCGCCGTCGGAGCTGCGCCGAACGAGGATGGTGCCGACGGCCGGAACGGTGGCACTGGCCGGCGTGGAGCGGACGTAGCTGAAGACGATCGTTCCGTCGGCCGAGGCGGCGACCGACCCGCTGGCCAGCGTCGTCACGGTGCCCGGACCAGCCAGCCGATGATCGACGACCGTTGCGCCGCCGTTGGTTGAGCTGAGGGCGATGACCGAGCCATCGGTGCCCTGGACTTCGCCAGCCAGCTGATTGCCGGCGGCGCTCAAGGCCGCCCAGCCGAATGTCGGCCGGGCCAGGATCGCCTTAGCAGGCAGGTAGGACAGGCCACCGTTGATCGAGCGACTGAGGACGATCGAATCGGCCGGTCCGTTGCCCGATGGGCTCCAGGCCAGGTCCACGTACGATCCGCTGGCGGCCAGCCCGATCAGCCCGTCGGTGAAGGCGGGATTGTCCGGGAAGAAGGTCATCGTGGTCACGCCGATGCGCTGGGCCAGCTTGAAGCTGGCGCCCTGGTCCGTGCTGCGCTGGACGATGATCGAGCCGGTCACCCGGTTGGTCCAGGCGACAAAGATGCCGGCAGGACTGATCGCCACGGATTGTTCGCCGATCCGCCGGCTGGTCACGACCGTCGCGATGGTCTTCGGATCGCCCCAGTGCAGGCCGCCGTCGACGCTGACCCGGATGAGGAGGTAGGCAGTCGTCGCGTCGTGGGCCCGATAGGCAAACACAACCAGCGAATCGAGAGCCGCGATCGCCGGATCCGCGGCGATGGCCGGGTAGCGGTCCGAGGGACTGGCCAGGGTCACCCTGGCCGACCAGGTTCGACCACCGTCGGTCGAACGGCGGTAGTCGAGTGAGGTGGAGGACGCCCGGGAGTCCACGAGATGGGTGGTCCCTGCGGAGGTCGCCAGTGATCGAGCGTACGAGGCGAAGGCGTCGTGATTCGAGGTGATCGCCGCCGGCGTGGTCCAGGTGCTGGCCGAGACCGGTCCGACCCCCAGCAGCACGGCCAGGATCGCCGCCGCAGGACCGGCAATTCGAAACACGTTCGACCTCCCAATCAGCCCGGCGTCGAACGCTCGACCGGGGGAAATGCCGGTCCGCGTCAACGTCGGAGAACAAGACGCAGGCCGCATTCGGGATGTGTCGGAAACGAGCAACCGGCCGGACTGATCGTCCGGCCGGCCACCCTGGAGGAGGAGAGTTCCACCGGCGCCGGTGTTGGGCCAGCTCCCGTGGGTTGACTGCATCTTGTCGACCCTGCCTTGCAATCGGGTTACGGCGCCAGGCGCCCGGGCCGGGACGCCGGGGCCCGTATCCTTGACCCGATGCGACCACTCCCTGCGCCGTTCGATCGGATGACCGCGGGCCTGCCGATCTCGATCGACGAGACCGGCTCGGACCTGCTCGGACGCCGCCTGCTGACCAAGGAGCTGGCCTTCAGCTCGGCCGAGCGGGTGGAGCTGGGACTGGGTGGACTCCTGCCCGACCGGGTCCTGTCGATCGAGGAGCAGGTTGGCCTGGAGGTGGAGCACATCCGCCGGAAGACCGACGACCTGGAGCGCTACATCGGCCTGGCCGCCCTCCAGGACCGCAACGCCACCCTGTTTTACCGGGTCCTCGCCGAGAACCTCGAGGAATTCCTGCCGATCGTGTACACGCCCACGGTGGGCCAGGCCTGCCAGGAGTTCAGCCATATCGTCCGGCGGACGCGCGGGATCTGGGTCACCCCGAACGACCGGGAGCGGGTCGCGGCAGTTCTCCAGGCGGCGCCGTTCCGGGACGTCCGCCTGATCGTGGTCACCGACAACGAGCGCATCCTGGGCCTCGGCGACCAGGGCGCCGGGGGCATGGCCATCCCGATCGGCAAGCTCGCCCTGTACACGGCCGTCTCGGGAATTCACCCGGCGCTGACCCTGCCCGTATCGCTCGATGTGGGCACCAACAACCAGGCCTTGCGCGACGACCCGCTGTACGTGGGTCATCCAACGGCCCGCCTGCGAGGGCCGGAGTACGACGCCCTGGTGGAGGCCTTCGTGCAGGGCGTCGAGGCGTCGTGGCCGGGCTGCCTGATCCAGTGGGAGGATTTCAAGGGACCCAACGCCCTGCGCATCCTGGATCGCTACCGGGATCGTGTGCCGTCGTTCAACGACGATGTCCAGGGCACCGCGGTGGTGGTCCTGGCCGCTGTCCGGGCCGCGCTCGTCCACCTCGAACGACACTGGGCCGACGAGCGGATCGTCCTCGTCGGCGCCGGAGCGGCCGGGATCGGCATCGCCCGCCTGCTCCGCCTGGCGATGGCCGAGGCGGGCGTCCCGCCGGCCGTGATCAGTCGCTCGGTCGTGCTGGTCGATTCACAGGGCCTGGTTCACGACGGTCGGCTCGACCTGGATGAGGCCAAACGGTCCCTGGCGCTGCCCGTCCACGTCGCCCGCGAACTGGGGCTCCTGACCGACGGATCCCGGCCGCCATCCCTCCTTGACGTCGTGACGGCGATCGAGCCGACCATCCTCGTCGGCACAACCGGGGTGGCCGGCACGTTCAACGAGCCCGTCATCCGGGCGCTCGCTGCCGACGTCCGTCCAATCGTCCTGCCGCTGTCCAACCCCACCGTCCTGTCGGAGGCCATCCCGGCCGACATCCTGGACTGGACGGAGGGTCGGGCCCTGGTGGCCACGGGTTCCCCGTTCCCGCCCGTGGACTGGGCAGGCGGTCGGCGAACGATGGCCCAGGCCAACAACGTCTTCGTATTCCCGGGGCTGGGTCTTGGGGCCATCGTGGCCGAGGCCCGGTCGATCACCGACGGGATGCTCCTGGCGGCTGCCGGGTCGGTGGCGGACGCGGTGTCGGCCGAGCACTTCGCCGACGGGGCGCTCCTGCCGCCGATCAGCGACCTGCGGGTCATCGCCCGGCAGGTCGCCATCGCCGTGGCCCACGAAGCGCGCCGGGCCGGTGTCGCCGGGATCAGCCCCGAGGCCGATCTCGCCGCCGAGGTGGACGCGGCCCGCTGGTGGCCCGCCTATGTCCCCTACCGCCGGGCCCGCGAAGGCCGCCCGGATCGGCGCCACGGATTGATCGGTTGAGCGACGAACCCCTGGGCGTGCTGGTCGTGGCCAGCTGGTTCCCGGCGATCGACGATTCGACCAAGGGTCGTTTCGTTGCCGACCAGGTTCAGGCCTTGCTGGCGACAGGACGGGTGCGTCCGTCGGTCGCC